>JAEDFR010000125.1 GCA_016297945.1 Lachnospiraceae bacterium
AGGGCGTGCCTCTCCGGGTGGAGCTTGGCCCCAAGGACATCGAAAACGGCGTCTGCATGGCCGTCCGCCGGGACAACGGCGAGAAGATCTCCGTCCCCCTGACGGATATCGCCGCCCGGCTCCCCCAGCTGCTGGACGAAGTGCAGCAGGGCCTTTACGACAAGGCAAAGAAAAACATGGACGACCACATCTACACGGCCTACTCCCTGGAGGAGGCCAAGGAGCTGCAGGAGAAAAACGGCGGCTTCATCAAGACCATGTGGTGCGGCGACCTCCAGTGCGAGCTGGATATGAAGGAAAAGGCCGGCATGTCTTCCCGCTGCATCCCCTTTGAGCAGGAGCATCTCAGCGACGTCTGCCCCTGCTGCGGCAAACCCGCCAAGCACATGATCTACTGGGGCGTGGCCTATTAATCAAATAAAAATTACTGCCGCCGCAGGAGTTTTCCCGCGGCGGCAGCTCATTTATCCGATATCTGCCAGATTTATCACTTTAAGTCCTTGCTTTTTTGCGTAGTTGACCGTATAGACGGTGCCGCCCTGGCTCTCTGTCAGGTAACAGACACAGACACTGCTATGATCCACTAAATGTCGGTTGGGCTTGTGCATACAGCCTTGTGTATATTTTTCGGAAGTATATGTAATTTTATCAGCCGATGCTTTGATCGATTCATAGACTTCTATGTTCCGTACACCGCCATGCCCGCTATTGCGGATATTACGATTAAAAGAATGGGCGACAGCTTTTTCTTTGCAAAATGCTTATATCCAAACATCGAAACGGCCAAAAGAGCGGTAATGATGATTGTTTGTACATTCAGTGTTACGGCTGAAATCGCTCCAAAGCAGTTTTCAAAGACCATATATATACCGGTTGCAAGTACAATACCGATAACACAGGGTTTCAGACCGCGCAAAATCGCTTGAACATATTCGTTCTTCAAAACAGATTTCAGAAAGGCAGTTACCAACAGGATAATGATAAATGACGGAAGAACAACAGCCAGCGTTGCCACGATTGCGCCAAGCAGGCCTGCCTGACTACTTCCAACATAGGTTGCCAGATTCACCATGATCGGTCCCGGTGTGCTTTCGCTGACCGCAATCATATAGGTCAGTGTTTCTTCGCTGAGCCAGCCATAAGAAAGCACCGCATCACGAATCAGCGGAATCGCGCCATAAGCACCGCCAAATGCAAAGCATCCTACCTTCAAAAAGCCAAGAAAAAGATTCAGATATATCATTTTTTCGCACCACCTTTCTGCTCCGGTGCGCCATTTATCATAAAAATTGTCAGGCTGACAACGGCGGCAATTAACATCAAACGGATGGAGGAAAAATCCCATGCAAAGATATTGCTACACAGCATAGCAATGCAGGAACAAGCCATTATTGTCCTGGGCAGTTTCTTTTTGGGCATTTTCTTAATCATTGTAATCGCCGCATCCAGAATCAGAATACCGACAGCGATTTTTATGCCCTTGAACGCATTTGCAATAAGGGTCAGCTCAAGGAAGTTATCCAGAAACATGGAAATCAAATAGATCACAACGAAGGACGGAAGGACGAGGCCGAAAGTTGCCACAAGTGCGCCAATAAATCCGGATTTCTTATACCCGGTGTAGGTCGCACAGTTAATAGCGATGGGGCCAGGGGTTGACTCCGCAATGACGGTCGCATTCATCATTTCGTCATGGGTAATCCATTGTTTTCTTTCCACGCAGTTGTTTTCAATCATGGAAATCATAGCATAGCCACCGCCAAAGGTGAACAAGCCAATCTTTGCAAAAGTGAGGAACAAATCAAGTAAGATATTCATCCTTGCTCGCCCTCCTTCCTGTATTCGCATTGGCAGACCGTCATATCCCGATCAACAGCAAGGGATGCAGTTCTCATCAATTCAAACTGTTCGGCAAGGAAATCAACGGCATCCTGCAAAGGCAGATAATGTGTGTGGTAGCCATATTTTTCTCCATAAACCAAACCTGCGTCTTTCATCACCTTCATGTGCTGAGAAATCGCAGATTCTGAGATACCAAACTTTTTGGAAAGAGAGCGCACACAATGCTTTCTTTCCAAGAGAGCCTGATATATTTTCAAACGCATTGGCTCGCCCAGTGCTTTTAACATACGGTCAAGTTCCATATCAACACCCCTTTATTTCAGCGTTTACTTAATTATAGTACCAATTTTTATTTAAGTCAATGCTGAAATAAAAGAGGTTCTACGCGGCGTATGCCGCGAAATTCCATAAAAACGGCTCTACTAACCGTTTTCATGCTGATTTGCAAAAAACCTTTGTTCAGAACGCATTATAATAAATGTTGGGGTAGCTCGGCCTTTCGGCCTCGCTACCCCAACATTTATTATAGAACCACAAAAATCTGTTAGCTCTTTATTTTTGAATAATCTGAAATTGTTGTCAAAACGTTGTCACGAGGACTTTTCAATCCTAAAAAAACCAGCGTTTATGCGGGTTTTCAGCGTTTTTGGTATCATTCCAACTCATTTACCCTTATTTTACATACCGTGATATGGTATATAATTCGTACATTCTTTGCGTATCTTTTGATACGTTTTCCATTCTGTCCGTATCGTTCAAAACCTGGTGTACCCAAATTGTACCCAGATGAACTTATTTTTAATATAAACTAAATACTTTTGTTTTTCTGTTCACTTCTACATCCAAATGAATTATTAATGGATTCTAAAATTTCCTACGGATAAAGAATCTTCATCAAAATCAACGAATATTTCATCACCAGTATCGACAATACGCTCCATTGCTTTAAAATCAACTTTTCCATTGCTTGTCAAAAGCATCTTTTCAACAAAACGTATCTTGGACGGTATTTGTCTAGTTGATACATCAGGATTCGATAAGAACAATTTTTTTATAATATCATCCACAAGCACAACCTTTTGTTCTCTTGTAGTACATTTTTCTGTATCTACCACTACATTGGCAACTGGCATCACCCCATGTTTTTTTTCATCGCTATAAGGACAGATAATACAGTGCAAAATATCTTTCCTAGTCTTAAAAAGATTTTCAATCTCATATGGCTTATATTTGTATCCATCATATCTTGTAAATGAACGATCACTTCTTGCCAAAAATGTGATAATGCCATCTCTATTCATTCTTGCTATATCTTTTGTAAGTATATAGTCCTCGCCATCGTAGCTTTTATGTGGAACTATCACTACATCATCTAGGATGCCAGGTGTCAAAGTTTTTGAAGAAATAACCAATTCGCCCTCTATATTATCCGATCCATCTTCAAATCTAATCATTTCTTTTGTCTCAGGATCAACTATCGCATAGGTTGTATACGGCAACGGTATTCCAACTGAATTTAAGTTATTATACTCATTATTTGCAAATGTTGAACAACCACAACACTCTGACATACCATGACCTTTTGTTATCTTGTACTGACATCCACGCTCTTTTAAAAAATTATTTACCCCTTTCTCATCAACAATATCCATAGAATCTCCGCCATAAGTAATCATTGATAAGCATGATAAATCAGCCTTATTCAAAGCTTTATCATGCATCAATTGTACTAACCATGCAGGCGTCCCAATAATCACTTGCGGATTATGCTTTATAATTAACTTTCCTATGTCTGCTGGCTTAAACTCAGGAATCTGCACCATATTACAGCCATGGCAAAATCCAGAATGTGCAACATTAACAATTCCATATGCCGCAAAGTATGGTAGCATATGTAAAGCTTTATCACCATCATTCATAGGCATTCTAGCAGGAATGGTATTATGAATGTATGCATTCAGATTCTCATGCGTTAGCGGAATTGCCTTTGGTTTTGTTCCACTTGTACCAGAAGAGTGAACTATTGCAACTATCCATTCTTCATCATATTCAATACCGCAAACACTGTTGTCATCATAATTCTTGATTTCAGTTTCGTAATCTATAATGTCTAATACAGACGTGGAAATTGCATCGTTAAAAGCCTTTTTCATCTTCTTCTGCTTTTTCATAGTTGCTAGTAATTCTGGCATTCCACCTAAATACATTTTTTCTTTAATGTACTCAATTTTTCCTATCTTTCCCATGGAAGTACTTGCAGATACTATAATTACATTATCAATTCCAAATTGTTTTATTTTGCTTTCCACAGGTTTAATCATTGCTAAATAGCATTGATCTAAAGAAATGATATATTCAATCTTCTCAGATTCAATCAACGAAAATGTTTTTTCAGCACTGACCTGAAAGTCAGCACTATCTGGGCGTGGATCAATAAAATCTGATATTGCGCCTATCTTCGCAGCTGCATAGAACAGATATGCTGTTTCTGGAATATTCGGCATAAGAAATAGTATTCTCGTTTGAACTTTTACGCCTAAACCAACAAGAAAATTAGATGCTATCTCTATATTCTTATAAAAATCTGTATATGTAATATGCGTACCATAATATGTAATAGCAATCTTATCCTTATGTTTAAAAGTCATCTCTTTCATATAATCATAGATGTTTTTATGAGGAAATGAATAATCCAATAGGCTATCATCATAGTATTTCATCCAAGGCTTATCTACTGAAGGATACCCTGTCTGTCTGTCTGTCTGTCTGTCATGAGCATATTTTTTTATATCTCCTTGTCAAGTATTTTTCACAATTTATAGCACATTCCAATAACCTCGCTTATTAGAACCCACACGCTCTATATATCCGTTTTTCTTAAGAAATGCTATGTTATTTTGAATTGCAGTTCTTCCTATTCCCACCTTGACCTCAAGCTGTGGCTGCGTAATATCCGGATTATCTCTTATTAATTCCAAAATCTTAGCTTGTGTTGAATTCAGTTTTATTTTATCTGCCGGTTTATATGCCACTTTATCTGCCACATTATAGCACAGGCGGCAGATAAAGTAGTATATAAATTTTTAAAAAAATCTCCCTTTTTACATTTGTGTGTTTTATAATATAGACAGATAAAATTCCAATTTAATGCAGTTCCGATTTATTTTTGCTAAATAACATGCTTGACCACAAAAATGGGTTCGGTGTAAAAGACCTAAGTATAAACTTATTATAGGAGAAAATATGATATGGGATTAAGCGATATACTGAAAAATTTTGATAAAGATAAATTCAGACCACGATATTTGGATGAAGCTACTGTTCGAGTTATTTTTAATAGATGTTTGGCTAATGAGTCAACCCAAGACCATTACGAGCCTAGATTATACATAAATGATGCTTCAACTGAAATAGATTTCGATAGAAATGCAGTTTTACCTACAAACCGCTTAAAATCACGGTTTGTAGGGATTTGATGTTTTACTCCCACTCAATGGTTCCGGAGGGCTTCGGTGTCAGATCATACAGCACGCGGTTGACGTTCGGAACCTCGTTGGTAATGCGCGCCGTAATTGTTTTGAGCAGCGCATAAGGCACTTCCTCGATCTCCGCAGTCATGGCATCCACCGTATTGACGGCACGGATGATGACGGGATAAGCATAGGTGCGTGCACCGTTACGCACACCCACAGAGCGGAAATCCGGCACTGCGGTAAAATACTGCCACACCTTACCTTCCAGCCCGTTTTTTGCAAACTCTTCACGGAGGATCGCGTCGGATTCGCGGACGGCTTCCAGACGTTCACGGGTAATTGCGCCGAGGCAGCGCACGCCAAGGCCCGGCCCCGGGAACGGCT
>JAEDFR010000024.1 GCA_016297945.1 Lachnospiraceae bacterium
AGCGTCTCCTTCCAGAAAGTTTTTTCTAATAATTGTGTCCACTCACTTGACTATAAAGCATTTTTAATACCATTAACAACTTGCCATGCAGCTGTATCTTCACTAACTTTTCCAAAATATACAAACGCATTTTCAGCACCTTCTGTTGTGAATTCATAGTTCTTCATTATATATGAATACAAACTGTCCAATGTCTCTGCTGAATTATTACCTTCCATTGACTCAATTATTTCAATCCATTCTTCAACTGTTAACTCCATTTTATTCTCCTTTTAGACTACTTAATAAATTATAATAAACTTGTTTAAAATCCATATCCAAATAAATTTTTTTTTCTATATGCTTCCTTTTACACTTATCATATGGGCTTGCTATTTTGGAAATATATTTCTTATATGCTTTTATTTCTATTTTGTTATCGTTCATACTAATATTATCTTTTAAATAATATATTCTTTCTGATATCGCTCTGTCATTCCAAAAAATCACCTCTTTTTTTTCAACAAAACCTTTGTCTATTAACTCTTTTTCGTCAGAAATATTTGCACATCTTTCAGATGTTTTTTCCCAAATAGCAATTACCTTTTCATTTTTTAGAATCGAACATAAACATGTAATTCCATCATATATGCACTCTATTTCTACAGTAAAAACATCCTCGACTTCATCCAAATTAATCTTTCTATAGTATAGACTCTTATCCATTTCCACATGACTCAATCCAACAGGGATTGTTCGATCAAACTCATTTCCTATTAAAAAATCTTTTTCCTGTATAGGAGTGCAAATTACAAGATATCCTTTTTCTTTGCTATAACCATATACATTGTATGTTCTCCCTTTATAAACAATCTTTATTCCTTCAGATAATAAATTTTCTGATATCTTATCCCATTCCTTTTTATCTATTAAAATGTCTTCCATAGTATGTAGCCTTTCACAAATCTCATTATATAAAACAATTCAATATATTACACATCCATATGTGATAAATACATCACTGTATCAAGTGACATTTCCAAACAATTTAGTTCTTTTGGAAATATACCTTCTACTTGCACGATAACATTGGCAAGTGACAAAGCAAATGCACTAACACGCTCTCCCAAATCAAGTTTGTATGGCTCTAATCTATCAAATACATTTTTTGCCATATCTAATGCCATTGGTAACTCTTCATATGGATTGTGTTGTCCGTCCCATATTCTTGCTTCCTTATTACCCATTTTCTTTGCGCTGTTTTCCATTATCTTTTGCAAATCTGGGATATTGTCATTTCCTTTTTTCTTACCATAGATTGTACATATGATGTTTATGGCAGACTTTGGGTCATTATATAAGTATTTATTAATTGAATCACCAACATAAAATATTCCAGCATCAGTCTCAAGTTTTGTGTTGGGCATCATCATAAACCCCGAATTTCCATTTATTAAATCATTAACAAAACCACTCTTTGCCGCCTGCCCAACTGCAACACCAGTAAGACATGCAAGAATGTAACAAAGATGGTCTCCTCGTATTCCCTGAGGGGTTTTATATGCATTTGATAAAAATCCTGAAATATAATCTGATGCAGCTTGCACCTTTACAAAAGGATCTTTCTTTGATGCCTCCTCTATTTTTTCAAAAAAAGCTTTTTCCTGTTCTGTCATATTTTTCTCCTTTTCGTTTTCTCATTTATTTCTTAACTACAAATTATTATCTTATACTATTTTTCCTTCAAACTAGCCTTCAACCCCTCTGTAAATGGTTCCATAAAGTAATTCATCACACTTCTTTTCCCGGTAATGATATTACATGCTCCTTCCATTCCCAGCTTTGCGGTATCAGGTATTTCATCCATTGTTATTCGTACTTCGTATACAGTTCCTGTATTTTCTAACTTCATTGAAATGTCAGAAATGTACGATACTGTACCACCAACATATTCGTATTGACTATTATCAAGTGCCGCCAGCTTAACCTGTACCTGTTGCCCAATATAAAGGTCTGCTACATCAGCATCATTTACATAAGCATCAAATACAATATCACTGTCTGAAGGAACTATATACATCATCGTTTCTCCAGACGTAATCACATCACCACAAGCCATATTAGTCATCTGTATGATTTGTCCATCTACCGGTGATTCGGTCTGATAAGTTTCATATGTTACTTTTGTTTCTTCGAGTTGTGCTCTGGTAGTATGAATATCTGAATCCAGACTATTCAGATTTGAAATAACCTGCGACAACAAACTATCTTCTAGTTCCTGTCGGTTGCTTCTACTTGATTGATTCATTTTGGTATTATATGATTCATAATTCATGACAATTTCATCTGCTGACATTTTATATTCACCATATGATGCTGTATCAAACTCCAGCGATTCTTTATCTGAATCTTCATCAGTCAGATATGTATAAATTGTATTGTATATATCATACTGAGTCTCAAGCTTGCCAAGACTGTATTCATATTCTGCTATTGCATTTTCAACCTCTTTCGTATCCAGCGTGTAAAGTAACTGCCCCGTTGTTACCTCCTCGCGTTCATTAACTAACACATCTGTTACCTCTCCACCTCTAACAGATATTATTTTTGTAAATCCGTCTTCTGGCATTAGTGATCCAGTTGCTGATACAGAAATGTCAATTTTACACAAGGATGCCCATATGACAGATGTAATAATACATCCCAATATGAAAAACAAGATGATATATACTTTCCTGCTTTCTGGCTTGTCAATCAGTTCCTGCATGGCGGGCAAGAAATCATAGGACAATTCCTCATCTCTTACTTTCAACTGTTTATCTATGTATTTTTTTATATTTGTATTTGCTATTTTTTCCATCTGTACTATTCCACCTCTCCTCGAGACTGTTTACTATACAGATACTCATATAATCCCTTCTGCGCCATAAGATCATCATGAGAACCCTTCTCAACAATCTGACCTTTATCAATAACCATGATTTCATCAGCAAATAATAACGTGGATAATCGATGTGCAATAATGATAACCGTTTTACCCTTACATATATCTTCCATATTTTGCTGGATAATGGCTTCCGACTCATAATCAAGCGCTGATGTTGCCTCATCAAAAATCAAAATCTTTGGATCGTTGATGATGGCTCTAGCAATGGCAATTCTCTGTTTTTGTCCTCCCGATAGCGACACACCTTTTTCTCCAATCATGGTGTTGTATCCTTCCTCTAAATCCATGATAAATTCGTGTGCACCAGCAATCTTAGCAACCTCAACAATTTTTTCCATTGACATCTGTTTACAATGCATAGATATATTCTCGGCTACAGTTCCATTGAACATAAAGTTCTCTTGCAAAACGATTCCAATTTGCTTTCTTAAAAAAACAGGATCAATCAATGACAAATCCATCCCATCAATAGAAATCCTACCACTCTGTGGTACATATAGTTTCTGAATTAATTTTGAAATAGTACTCTTTCCTGATCCGCTTCGACCAACCAAACCTATCACTTTTCCTGGCTTAATATCAAAAGAAATACCATGTAGTACATCTGATGCATCAGGTCGATAACGAAATCGAACATTATTGAAATTGATTGCACCCTCTAGCTTTGGAATCTTTGCTACACTGATTACATTCTTTCGCTCTACTTTGTTATTGAAGATATCACCAATTCGTTTTACAGACAGGTTAGCTTGCTGATACTCCTGCCATAATCCAACAAGTCGCAATATTGGACCACTAACTCTTCCAGACAACATACGGAATGCAACCAACTGACCAATGGACAATTTACCTTCTATTACTAAGTTTGCACCCATTACTAAAATAACAAGGTCTACCACCTTACTAATAAAACTTGCAACTCCATTTGAGGTTCCAGCTATGATTTGTGTATTGTAACTGGCTTTTACATAATCAGCCTGTAGTTCACCATACTTTTCCTGAAATGATTCTTCTAATGCAAATGACTTTACTGTATTGATGCCATTGATAGATTCAACCAAGAATGACTGTGACTTCGCTCCTGTCTCAAATTTCTTATCCAGACTCTTTTTGAATAACGGTGTGGTTACTAACGACACCAATGCAAATAACGGAAGTGAAATCAAAACAATCACGGTCAATGGAACACTGTAAAAGAATAAAACTACAATATATACTGTTACAAACACAACGTCTATCATAGATGACAATGGTGTTCCTGTTAGGAAGGATCGAATCTGATCAAGTTCTCTGACTCTAGCTACCGTCTCACCTACACGACGTGATTCAAAGTAGTTTAATGGCAAACCAAACAAATGCTTGAATACCTTATCACTTAACAACACATCGATTCGATTGGTAGTATGAACAAACAAATATGTCTTGCATAGGTTGATAATAAGATCATAGATATAGACAATAAAGACACCTACCGCAATGGTATAAAGCGTATTTAACGCATGATGCGTAAGTACCTTATCTACAACTACCTGTGTCATCAACGGAGTCAATATACCTAATATCTGTATAAAGAAAACACTCAGTAATACACATACGAATTGCTTTTTAAACTTTAAGATAAAAGGTAGAAAATATGAAAACCCAAACTTTCTATCTTCCATAGATATGTCTTTTGATTTTTTGCCTAATAGAATAATTCTTCCACTAAGCTTTTGATATAAATCGGTTTTATCCACAAGCTCTGGCTTTCCAACTTCTGTATCCAATACCATCCACTTATCTTCCTGTCTTTTTAACAAGATGATAAACGTTTCATCTTTCCTCTCTGCAATAACTACAGAAGTACTTTTCTCTACCTTTGAAAAAGAGACCACACCTGCTTTAACTTTCAGGTCCAACTCTTTTCCAATTTTTATAATATTAGTATATACGTCATCGCATTCTTCAAAACTACCATCGACACTTGCTGGAATATCAAAGTTGCATAGTTTACCCACTACAAGAAAGCAATTTAAGCCAGTCTTTTTACTCTTATTCAATGTTTTCCCCTTTTATCAATTCAAAAATAGATTCACATTTCTAATTGTTTTCACTTTCACACGAAATTCATTATACAACTTTTTTGGCAAAATATATATATAAAATTATTCTTTTTGTTTGCCTGTTTACAACACACATTTATGATCCTGCATGTTTATCTTTTTATTTGGTGCCTTACTTCATTATAAAAAACGACTTTTGACAAAATAGATACATATCACCTACAAAATAGATATATTGACGCCCTATTATTCCCATGATTACCATGCTAATAAAGTATTCTAAAAGGATTGACCATCCATGTACTTACCAGTACATATCAATCCAACAACTCATATATTTACTCATTATCAGATACACTTGTCAGGATATCCATGTTGACAGGTGTTTTTTTAGAAGTTTTTACTTATGTTAAATTTCATTTTTAGTAGTCGCAAGCATAGCATTTGAGTGTACACAAATGCGAAAGTGCCGACCTTCGGTCTTGCACATCCTTGGGGCATCCCCCAAACCCCTTTATCAAACCCAACAGCCAACAGAGAGGAGATGATGACAATGTCGAGGCGTTAACCAAACAAAAAAAGTTCAAAACCAACATCAATCAAATTGCTCATATCAGAAAAACCACCGGCTGCATTTCGAAAAAAGAAAACAAAACAGTTAAGGATGTGATGTTGGTAATTTGGGGACAGGTAAGGCAATTACTCTTCGGTACTCCCACCAAAGAACTGGAAGGTGACACCGAGAGAAGTTCTGAAATGTATGCCGGCATCCCACAGGAAGATTAACCAACCAGGGGAAACTGCATTTCCCCTACGCCAATTCATTTATGCTGATTAACTACAATCACATTGGCTACCCTATAGCAATTCATCCACAAGATATGTCGAGTCATATCTTGTGAACGAATCAAAAGACTCGTCTCATGATGAGTCTTTTTTGTCTGATACACAATATCAGATCATGAACTATATCTGCTGTCTTTTGATAGTAGAAAGCAACAGGCAACACGGTTTCAAATGTATCCAAAGCCATTCACATATCAAGTCATCTATCTTCATACCAGAAGATGGATGGCTTTTTGTTTCCCTAGCAAAAGGGGAAACAGATGGAGCATTCATACCAAACACCTGCTTTATGCAGCCGACCGGCATTTATGTCGGCGTAATAAGAAAGGTGATGACTATGAACAAATCAACTTCCATACATGACATCAAAAAAGATACTCCGATGATTCAGGCATTGCAGGAAGCCTTGGAATGCGGTATTGTAAATATGGACAACGTGCAGGAACAACTTATGGCTTCTAAAAGAGAACAGGTTAAAAAAATGCATCCTTATTCGATTACACCACCCTCTAAAGAGGGAGACCGATGGAGAACCAACTACATTGATCCGAAGGGTAAACGAAAGTCATTAAGGGCACAGTCAGAGGAAGAACTTTTAAACAAGTTAATTCCCATCTATTTTGCAAAGTCGCACATTGACAAGATGACTTTTCACGATTTATTCGATGAATGGTTAGCATATAAGACAGAATTGGCAAACAACATCAATACCATTAAGAGACACCGGCAGCATTATAACAAGTACTTTCTTCCTTCTGCTCTGGATAAAAAGAGGCTGCTTTCTCTCGATGATATTTTTTTGGAGATTGAATGCAACCGCATTATCAAAAACTATTCCCTTACTGCTCATGAATGGACAAATGTAAAAACTATAGTGAAGGGGATGTTTGAGTATGCTATGAGAAAGCACTACATAAAAGAGAACCCCTTTTTGAATGTTGCAATCGTATCAAAGTTTCGTCAGGTAGTACGAAAAACCGGTCGGACCGAAACCTACAATTCCGAAGAACGGGAAGTCCTGTTTGATTATCTTGACAAAATGTATGCGGAAACGAACGACACTGCTTTTCTTGCAGTCCGGACAAATTTCTACTTGGGGCTTCGTGTCGGTGAACTGGTATCCCTCAAGTGGAAGGACTTATTGGAGAAAAAGAAACTGCATGTGGTTCGGGAAGAAATCCGCAATCAGGAAAACAATACCCTGTCGGTTGTGGAACATACCAAGACACACACCGACCGTTTTGTCACGGTTATTCCCAACGCCTATCTTTACTTTTATCAAATTGCAGGAGATGGTGTGGATGAAACAAACTTTGAACAATTCTGTTTAGAGCATGAAGATGAATTTGTATTTGTAAGAAATGGAGAACGACTAACCGCCAGACAATATAACTACGTTTTGGAAAAATTTGCAGAACGCACAGGCGTGAATGTAAAGAGTTCCCACAAGGTTCGGAAAACGTATGCAAGTATGTTGAATGCCGCCGGTGTTCCACTCGACTGCATCCGTGAACAGCTCGGTCACAGTAACCTTACAACAACCATGCATTACATCTTCAATCCGCTTACCGAAGACCAGACATACGAATTATTAACAAAGGCATTATAACTGCCTCAAATCACTATTTTCAGGCATATTTCATATGCTTGGGGCCACTGTCCCCAACTGTCCCCAACTTTTTAAAAATATAAAAAATCCCGGAACGCCCATTTTACAAGGGTTTCCGGGAAATAAAAAAGAGCGCGAGACGGGGATCGAACCCGCGACCCCCTCCTTGGCAAGGAGGTGCTCCACCACTGAGCCACTCGCGCATGTCTTGTCCGTTTGCTCACGGACAAGTATTAATATAACAAAGGTTTCTATATTTGTCAATTGAATTTTTCAAAAAAAGCCGAATACTTTTTCCTGCACTTTTACTGCTGAATTTCGTTATAATTAACTGCATTCTTATATTTCACACGATAGATTCTGCGAATCGATTCATCAATCCGTTCTTCTGTAATTTTTCCACTATTTACCGCATCCAAAATGCCGTTATATGCTTTCTGGAAATTGCCGGGTGAGACAAGCATATCACAGCCGGCCTCAATTGCCATGACAGCGGCATCTGCATGCTTGTAGTGCTGAATTAATGAATTCGTATTCATATAATCCGTCATAATAATACCATCATATTCCAAGTCATTCCGCAACATATCTGTAACTACTTCTGAAGATAAACAGGCAGGCACATCTACGGTAATAGGTTTATACGCAATCTGTGAAACCATAATAAATTCCGCTCCGCCGTTAATGGCATCCTTATAAATCGGATATTCGTTTTTCTCTATTTCTTCCGCTTTCCGTGAAGAAACCGGTCTTGTTCCGGAAGGTAATGAAGTAATATCTCCATAGCCGGGAAAATACTGCACACAAACATGCAATCCCTGATCCAGCTCTCCATGAACCGCGTTGCGCACCATTCCTCTGACCTCTTCCGGATCACTACCAAACGAATCACCGGATGTATATCCACTTTCCGAATAAGCAATATCAGCAACCGGACCCAAAACAGTATTAAATCCATAACGGTTTAACAAGGTTCCGATTGCAATTCCGGAAGTATATGCTCCACTGTTATCCTTTGTTTCACCAATTTCTTTTGGTTCACTGATTACAGCTTCTGTCATACCGGATGTTACAAAAGGACTGTCAGATCCACCATTTTCCTGAATTCCGATAAAAATATTATTGGAAGAAAAAGCTTTTAGGTTAAAGATTAAATCTTTTAACTGCGCTTCACTTTCCATATTGTTTTCGTCCAGCAAAATGCCGCCAACCGGATAATTATTTAAAACTTCATTCATCTTACTTCCGGCTGCAGTCATATTATTGTCATTTGTAATCTGACCGGGCGTTACAAAGAATAATCCCGCAACTTTTTGTTCCAATGTCATATTGGCAATATAGGTATCAATCACAGCATCCAAAGCAGCCAGTTTTTGCTCTTCTGTCAGTTCCTGCGGTTCTTCTTCGACTGTATCCTCGGAAACTGTCTCAATTTCTTCCTCAACCGGCTCCGGTTCCTGCTCAATTTCCTCAACTGTAAGCTCAGGTGTTTCAATAACAGCTTCCGTATTTTCAACAACAACCGGCTCTTCTGCAGGCTTACGATGAAACAATTTAAAAATTCCAAATCCGACCGCGCCAAGCACCAGAATAGCCACCAGAATAACCCCGATCAAAAGAGCATATGCCTGTTGCTGCGCTTTTCTTCGGTTATATTTCCGAAGTTCTTCTTTTGATAAATTATATTTATCCTTTTTCAATCAAGTTTCCTCCTCGCAATAATCCGGCAAATCAACAATAATCGGTTGATGATGAACTGCCGGTAAAAACTTTTCAAAAACATCCACCGTTTTCATTTTTAAACTGGAAGTATTAACGCATGGATGACATCCAAACACTTCACTTTCCACAACAGGCCTATCCACCAATAGTTGAACCTGATTATCCACGTCATTCATCAATCCCATTACGGAAACCGATCCTGGTTTGATGTTTAAATATTTCTCCATATCTTCAGGTGATGCGAACGATAATCTTGCACTGTTAATCTGTGCAGATAAATCCTTGGTTTTAAAAACTTTTTCCCCCTGCATCATCAGAAGATAAAACTTGGTCTTTTGCCGGTTGCAAAGAAAGAGATTTTTGCAGATAAAGCAATCAAGAACCGCATCAATTTCCCTGCATGCCTCCATGGTATCAGCCTCTTCGTGATCCGTTCTTTCAAATTCAATTCCCAGTTCGTCTAACAGATCATAAACTTTTATTTCCTTTTCCAATCTGCCTGATATATCTGTCGGTCTGCCTTTAAATAATTCCATTGCTGTCACATCATCCTCTAATGTCAAATTTAGTAATGATTTCCAAAAAATTACATTACCCATTATGCTCTATCATATCACACATTTGAAATTTATGTAAACTGTAAAATATAGAAATAATAAAAACAGGTGCCAAACATTTTTGTTTTAGCACCTGTTTTACAATGTAGGCTTCAAAATACGCCTTCCTTTCCGATCTTCTTCTCTTTCCATCCACTCATTTGTGCCGCTGCACGGTAGCAAGTTGATTATTTATCTTTTGTATCTTGCTCTTTCATCCAATGTACTCAATTCAGATCTTGTCTTTAGTTCCTTTAAACTGTAATTTCATCAGTAAGGTGGACTGTACCTCTCTTTCATTAGGATATCTATGTGAAAGTTTTATCTTGTGTATGTGTTTATTATATTTAATTATCTGACATTTGTCAACACTGTTTTTTAATTTTCTTAAAATTTTTTTATTTTTCTTTCGTTTTCTTTTTTATGTTGTATATTTCTCTACATTTTCGCATCTTTATCATATTATTCATCATTTTTCTGTCTAAAACGTATTTTTCTTATTTATAATCTAATTCTTCTTTCATTTTCTACATAAAATCTCACCCTTTCGGATTTGAAATGCAAGTGCATAAAAAAGTTGCCACAAAATCTGTGGCAACTTTTCTTTCGTACATTTTATTTTTTGTTTCTTATTTTTTACTTTTTTCCAGTGCTGTATCAACAAAAATACTGTAAATCTGTCGAATAGCAGTTTCAAAATCAGCCTCTTTCACACCAATGATAATATTCAACTCAGAAGAACCCTGATCAATCATCTTGACATTGATATTGGAATGAGCCAGGGTTGCAAATATTCTGCTGGCCGTTCCTTTGGCCGCTTTCATTCCGCGACCTACAACCGCAATCAGCGCCAAATCCGATTCCATTTCAATAGAATCTGGCTCAGCCAGTTTATGAATTCCGGCAAGCACTCGCTGCTCTTTCTCCATAAACTCAGACTGATGCACAATGATTGTCATGGTATCAATTCCGGAGGGCATGTGTTCAAATGAAATTCCGTTTTCTTCAAACACCTGTAATACTTTTCTTCCAAAACCAATTTCACCGTTCATCATATCTTTTTCAATATTTATGGCACAGAAACCTTTTTTTCCTGCAATCCCCGTAATGGTATAAGGCGGTTTCTGACAGGTGCTTTCCACGATCCATGTTCCGGGATCTTTGGGTGCATTGGTATTTTTAATATTAATCGGAATACCGGCTTTTCGAACCGGGAAAATGGCGTCTTCATGAAGCACACTGGCGCCCATATAAGACAACTCTCTTAGTTCGCGATAGGTAACTGTGTTGATGGGTTTCGGATTGTCCACGATACGCGGATCCGCAATCAGACAACCGGAAACGTCTGTCCAGTTTTCATAAATATCTGCCTTTACAGCTCTTGCTACAATCGAACCGGTAATATCGGAACCGCCTCTTGAAAAAGTCTTAACAGTTCCGTCTTCTTTTGCACCAAAGAAACCGGGAATAACAGCTCTTTCTACATTTTTTAATCTCTGGGACAAAATTTCATCCGTTTTATCAGCCATAAATTCACCATTTTCATCAAAGAAAATAACTTCAGCCGGATTGATAAATTCATATCCGAGATAATTTGCCATAATAATACCGTTTAAGTATTCACCACGGCTTGCTGCATAATCACTGCCAGCCTTATTTTTGAACTGCTTTGCGATTTCCTCAAATTCAGCATCCAGAGATAAATTCAGACATAAGCCGTCGATAATCTCCTGATAACGGTTTTTAATCTGCGCAAGCGCCTTTGAAAAATCATTGCCAGCCTCTGCATACGCATAGGTAGCATACAGCATGTCCGTCACTTTCGTATCTTTGGAATTACGTTTACCCGGTGCAGAAGGCACTACAAATTTTCGGTCAGCATCTGCATGAATGATTTCGCCGACTTTTTTAAATTGTGCTGCACTTGCCAATGAACTACCACCGAACTTTACTACTTTTTTCATCTTCCAATCTCCTCATAAACTGTATACAGAATTAGGTGTTTACGAAATGCCATAAAAATGAATACAGCATCTTTCAAATTCACAAAGACGGTTAACACCAAAAACGCCTTTATGAATACTTAATATAAATAATGTATATGACAATCCATATAATTATCTGGTTTCAAAAGAAGTTTTGCCCTTGTTACTATATAATTCGTTTTTAGCAAATCACATTTTTGATACTTACATCATATATTTATCTACAAATCCTATGAATCTATTCGAATCATATTCACAACATCAAATGCTGACGCAATATCCTGATAAGAGCGTTCTGTCATAACATCTGTAACAAATGCAACCTCACCGTCACAAACAGGTTCCAGCATCTGTACATGACCGAATGCAACCTTAACAGCTTCTTCATTCGCATTTGCAATTCGTACAAAGAAACGTCTTTTGGCATCCGAAAGATCAGACAGTTCCAGTTTTTCCGGTTTCCAGGTTCCTTTGATTGTCTTTCCGGGATTCATTGCACATTCAATCACATCGGAAACAACAGCACTTGCGGTCGGCAGCTTTCCGGCACCGGCTCCATAAAACATACTGTCGCCAAGCGTATTGCCGGTTACTAAAATAGCATTCATAACATCACTGACATTATAAAGAGGACTCTCTTTTGTCAATACAAAAGGTGCTACCATGGCAAAATATTTGCCATCTTCATATCTGCTCATTCCAAGCAATTTGATAGTTGCTTTCAACTGTTTCATATATTTAAAATCATCAATGGCAATCTTGGTAATACCCTCAGTCGGAACATCTTTATAAAAAACAGTGTTACCAAAAGCTAACGAAGAAAGGATTGCAATCTTACGCTGTACATCATATCCTTCAATATCCGCTTCGGGATCTGCCTCTGCATATCCTAAAGCCTGCGCATCCTTTAATACTGTTTCAAAATCCGCACCTTCCTGTTCCATTTTTGTCAAAATGTAATTGGTTGTTCCATTGATAATACCTTTTAATGCAACAACCTGTTCCTGTAAAAGACAGGTCTGTAAAGGTCTGATAATCGGAATTCCACCACCACAGCTTGCCTCAAACAAATAACTGCAATGATTTTCCTTTGCAAGTGCCAGTAATTCCGGTCCATACTCTGCAACAAGTGCTTTGTTGGAAGTACAAACACTCTTTCCTTTGGATAAAGCTGTCTTTGTAAACTGATATGCAGCTCCAATTCCTCCCATTGCTTCACACACAATTGTAACTTCCGGATCGTCCATGATAACATTGACATCATGCACAATCATATCTTCGTAAGGATCTCCTGGAAATTCTCTTAAATCCAAAATATATTTTACATCAACCTCATCACCCACTCTTTGATTGATGAGTTCCTGATTTGTTTTGATTACTTCTACAATACCACTTCCTACAGTACCATATCCTAACACTGCTACTTTTGCCATTTCTCTACTCCTTAGCTATCATTTTAACGTAGTGTACACCCTTTTGTGATTCCATCTCTTCGACGACCTCAGACAATCTGTCCTTATTTTGCAGCATGGTAATACTGATGGTTACCGATGCCACACCATTAATCGGAATACTCTGATGAATTGTCAAAATATTGGCGCCGTATCCGGCAACCACTTTCAAAAGATCCGATAACAGTCCCGGTTCATCATCCATCTGAACCGTAAGGGTAAACGTCGTACCTTCGGAACTTTCATGAAACGGAAAAATATCTTCTTTATATTTATAAAAAGAACTGCGGCTAATCCCAACCGCCTCCGTCGCATCCTGTACCGATTCTGCCTTGCCCATTTCCAGCATTCGTTTTGCTTCCACAACTTTTAACAATACCTCAGGCAATGCTTTTGATCTGACCACAAAATATTTTGGTAATTCAGCCATAAATAAACGCCTCCTATAAACATCCAATCTTCCACATACGGACATTTTTGCGTTTGTCTTTCTCTCATGGACACTTGTTCGTCACCGAAAGATATTCTAGCACAATAAACAAATACAGGCAAGCATTTCTGTTGATTTTTTATAAGAACAATTGGGGAATTTTGTTTAGATATGGCATTTGTTATTTTTTGCCGTAAGAAAGCAGGAGAAATATTGTTTATTTTCGTGCGGGACTAACGTTGATAAGTTCATCTAAGTATTCCGAGGATATATTTTTATACACGGACGCACATGGTGCATAACGGACATCCTGTCCGAATAACCAACCTAATCCAGCGCACCACTGATGATGCCTTTTACCAAAAACAGTGCAACTGTCTTTTGATAGGTGTCGTCATATAAATTTTTCTTTTCCTCTGCATTGGAAAGATATCCTGTTTCAATCAAGATCGCCGGCATCTTTGTTTCCCGCAACACATGAAAATTATCGGTTTTAATTCCACGGACAATGATTTTATCTTCCAAAGCAACCGTATCAATGATTGACTGTGCATAGTTTTTTCCCTGTTCGCTTCCTTCCCAGTAATAGCATTCCAATCCGCTGACAGATGCATCATCTTCACAGTAGTTACAATGTACACTGATAAAATAATCAGCTTCTTCATGTTCATTGGCAAAAGCCGATCTTTTATCTAATGCCAACGTTTCATCTCCGTCTCTGGTTAACAATACGCTTACTCCGCAGTATGAAAGCATATCCTTCATTTTTAGAACGATATCCATATTGAGATCCTTTTCCCAATAGCTTTCATCTCCGGTCCCAACATCATTTCCCCCATGTCCTGCATCTAAAATAATGGTCAGTTCTTTCTGTTCCATCATTTCCTTTAGGTCTATAAGCATCTGCATATCATCGTCCGATGCTACCATAGTCTCCTCTACGGAAGGTTTCTGAATGAGTTTAACCAGTCCAACGATTCCTAATACAACCAAACTAATAAAGCCAATAAATAAAACCGCAAATGCGATTCTTTGATGTAGTATTCTTTTCTGCAATTGTTTTCTTTCTGTAAAGCGGTTACTCATCTTTCGTTATGCTCCATTTAAACTACTTCAATTTTCACATCATCATATTTTGTTATAAAAAAATCATACCGAATTTAACAGTCTTATTTTCCATGAAAAAAAAGAGACTGTCAATCCATCTGGCAGTCTCTTAAACAAAATGAAATTACATCTTAATAAAACATTAAATTAACGGATATTTCTCTGTCAATTTCTGTACAATCGCTCTGGCTTCCGGAACTTTTTCCTCGCCGCCTTTTACAACAAGCGCAATCGCTTCAGCGATCTGATCCATATCCTCGGTATTCATACCACGGGATGTAACAGCCGGTGTTCCAAGACGGATACCGCTTGTTACAAACGGAGATTTGGGATCATTGGGAATTGTATTTTTATTCGCTGTGATATGGGCATCATCCAATAATTTCTCTACAGCTTTACCGGTCAAATCAAAAGGTGTCAGATCCATGAGCATCAGATGATTGTCTGTACCGCCGGAAACAATTTTTATTCCACGGTCCATAAGACCTTTGCAAAGAGCCTGTGCATTATCGGCAATACCTTTCTGATAAGCTTTGAATTCATCACTTAATGCCTCTTTAAAGCAGACTGCCTTTGCAGCAATCACATGCATCAAAGGTCCACCCTGAATACCGGGGAATACTGCTTTGTTGAAATTGTATTTCTTCGCAACTTCTTCACTTGATAAAATCAAACCACCTCTGGGTCCTCTCAATGTCTTATGCGTTGTTGTGGTTGTAACATCTGCATAAGGAATCGGTGACGGATGAAGTCCTGCTGCCACCAGACCGGCAATATGTGCCATATCAACCATTAATACTGCACCAACTTCATCGGCAATTTCACGGAATTTCTTAAAATCAATGGTACGTGCATAAGCAGAAGCGCCCGCAATAATCATTTTCGGTTTGCACTCCAATGCAATTTCTCTCAATTTATCATAATCAATAAAGCCTTCATCATTGACGCCATAAGGAACAATATTGAAATAAGAACCGGAAATATTGGCCGGTGAACCATGTGTCAGATGTCCGCCATGATCCAAATTCATACCCATAATGGTATCTCCGGGCTGGCAAATTGCAAACTGAACAGCTAAGTTAGCCTGTGCTCCTGAATGAGGCTGAACATTGGCATATTCGCAACCGAATAATTCTTTTGCTCTTTCAATTGCTAAAGTTTCTACAACGTCTACGCACTGGCATCCACCGTAATATCTTTTTCCCGGATAACCCTCTGCATATTTATTGGTAAGTGGGCTTCCCATTGCTGCCATAACTGCTTTACTTACCCAGTTTTCGGAAGCAATTAATTCAATATGGCTGTTCTGTCTTTCCTGCTCGTCCACAATTGCCTGTGCAATTTCAGGATCTACATTTCTTACTTCGTCTAATGAATACATTTATAATCCTCCTGCTCCTTTTTTACGCTGATAAAACATCAACATGTTTCATTCTTTTGCATTTTCTTTGCATTTGAGATGAATTATATCATATAATTTGGTGGCGGTCTATCATACTTTTTACTATCTCTCTTTTGTTTTTATGCTTTTATTGATCATTCTGTTGTTAATCTTGTTTTTGTAGCGGGGTACAACTGACAAAATCAATTCTTTTTTACACCGCAACAATCTGCCAGTGGGGTATGTCTGGCAAAATCAACTCTCTTTACCCCGCAACAGCCTTCAAAACATGAAAAATGCAATCTTTTGACCCCAGTATCATAAAATGATATGATAAATATAGTAATAAACATACATACTGTTTACTTATACAAAACAAATAAATAATATAAATCATATTAATGACATAAAACATACCAAAATCTATCAATGATACAAAAGACAGAGAGGAAAACTTTATGCTATATATTATTGTCAATCCGGCTTCAAAATCAGGTCTTGGAAGAAAACGTTTTGCGTTACTGAAAAATGAATTTAACAAAAATCACATTGTATACGAAGTATTTTTTACCGAGAAAAAATACGGTGCCGGCAAATGTATCAAAACAATTCTCGAAAGAATTGACCGTGATAAAACCAAAAATCCTGTAATCGCAGTTCTCGGCGGTGACGGAACAATCAACGAAACGGTCAACGCACTTTATCCCAGAACAGATGTTACCATTGCCTATCTTCCGACAGGTTCCAGCAATGATCTTGCCAGAGCACTCAAAGTTTCTCCTGATCCGGTCGAATTTGTAAAGAGATATAGAATCTGGATGGACAAGAACAAGAATAAAAATGAGAATGATATTAAAAATACAAATCAAGTCATTGACACAGATATGGATGTGATTCTGAATCAAGATCTGGGGCTGTTAACAGATGAAACTTCTCCGGCAAAGAAAAAAAGAGCGTTTGCTGTCAGTTGCGGTATTGGGCTTGATGCAGCCGTATGCAAAGAAACAAACAACTCTGTCATCAAAGATATATTAAATCGTTTTCATTTGGGAAAGCTCTCCTATGTTGCAATCGCAGTTAAACAGATTTTATCAGCCAGACAAACCTCCTGTGACATTACACTCGCCGATCAGAGCTGCCACCATTTTGAAAAAGTGTTATTCATTGTCACGATGATTCAGCCTTATGAAGGCGGTGGAATTAAAATGGCTCCCATGGCAGACGGAAATGACGGACTGTTTGATGTCATGGTAGTTTCCAATCTGCATCCATTACGGGCATTTTATTTGTTACCTATGGCTTTTTTCGGAAAACATGTCAATTCGCGTTGTGTTCATTTTTTCAAAACAGAAAGTCTTACCATACATACAAAAGATGCCATGACGGTTCATATTGATGGGGAATATGCCGGTGAATTAAACCAAATTCAACTTAATTGCAAAAAAAATATGTTATCTTTCATATGATGTTGGGGTCAAAAGGTCATATGATTACAATATCGCAAAAACAATGCAGTTTCTTTCATTTGCTCAAAACAGTTAACATATGCTTTCCATATCCGGCATAAATCGTTTGATGGTCTCTAACATGCTGACAATTTGATATTGAACAAGGAATGCCACATCCCTGTATTCCGGGCATTCGCGCAAAAGCATATCTATTAAGGGGAAAATGTAGTGTTCCGTCTCCTCAATATAATTACAGAGCCGTTTTTTTTCAAAGGTTTCTCCCATGGTACTGACATTGTTGCAACGGTCAAGTACCTTCAACAGGGCAGCCTTTTTATGTTCTGCTATCTTTTCAAAATAGTGTGCCTTTGCCTCTTCGTTTGTCACTCCCGGTTGTTTTAAAAAGCTGACCCGCATAACCATCTCTTTTACATTGTCATTTACATTCAATTCTTCTATCGTAACCTGACAATCCTCAATCACATCATGCAATAGGATAGCAGCAATCAGTTCATCATCCAATAAATTTAATACACAGGCATGTTTTGCAACCATCATTGGATGAACAATATATGGCTTTCTATCTTTTCCGGAACGAAACTGCCCCTTATGAAGTTCTTTCATAAGAGGCAGTGCAAGCAATGTCTGTTTCATATCATGTTCTGTCGCAACACCTTCTATGAAAGAATACAATTCATCTGCATCGTATAAATCCGCTCTTTTATTCATAGTAATCTCCGCTCCGCTATCTTAGCATGTCGATTTCGATTATTGATACAATTTCAGTATAGCATGTAAACTACTGTGTTACGAACATTTTTTCAGCCTATCTTCGGAAATCGAATTTCTACCTTAAACAGATCCCCATCCACGATAACACGAATGCTTCCGTTCATCAGCTCAACAAGGCTCTTTACAATTGCCAGTCCAAGGCCGTTTCCTTCCGTATTGCGTGATGCATCTCCCCGGTAAAATCGTTCAGTAAATTCTTCTCCGCTGACATTTAATACATCCTTAGATATGTTTTTAAAGATAATCAGGACATCCTGTCCCTCGGTTTTTAAATCAATGTAAGCTCTGGTATGATTCAGGGAATACTTTTTGATATTTGTCATCAGATTGTCAAAAATCCGGAACAGATATCTTCCGTCTGCCTGAATCATGATTCCTTCTTCCGGTATATGAAGCAAAAGTTCCACGCCTGCCTGCTGCAGTTTTTCTTCATACTCTCCGGTTACCTGCAAAAGTGCCATGCGTACATCAATTTCTTCTGCGTGGATTTCCAAATTGCCGGTTGAGGCTTTGGACGCCTCAATCAAATCCACAATCAGCCTTTTCAGTTTATCGGATTGACGGCTCAACACCTCGATATATTCCTTTGCTTTTTCACTTTCTATTTCTTCCTTACTTAATAAATCAACATAATTTATAATAGAAGTCAGCGGTGTTTTAATGTCATGAGAAACATTGGTAATCAATTCCGCTTTCATGCGCTCGGATTTCATTCGCTCTTCAACCGCCAGATTTATGCTGTCAGCAATTGCATTGATATTCTCTCCCTGTGTTTTCAGATCCCAGATCATATGCTTTGTGTCTACTTTTGCATCAACGTTACCCTTTGCTAATTCAGAGCATACCTTTGTCTGTTTTCGGTATTCCCAACCGATATAAAGAATGAACGGGCAGAAAACAAACGTATAAAACAGCATTAGTAATGCCGCGCCACCTTCCCCGGAAAGCACTAATACCATCAGCATCCAGAAACCGACAATCAAAATCAGCGCCAGTTTCCACATAAGCAGAATGCGTCCGAACATATGCCATGCAAAAACAAATGCACGAACACACCAATAACATGCGCATATGCACAGTACTGTCACCGAAATTGCAAATAACGCAATCAATACATATTTCCAGTCATACAGGAAATTATAGACAGCATCCATTTGTAAAAACAAGTCTTTGTTATTCCACAACGATTCCCCATTTGGAAGCAGCGGATCGTTCAGATAAGTAACCACATAGTAATAAGTTTTTTCGTTGTCAATCTGCTCACTCTTTCTGACAGATATGCAGCCGGCATCAATATTGGTAATACTATCCTTAGAGACTTCTTTTTCATTCAATTCAAAATCATCGATAATCTGAATTTCTCCCAACTGGATCTGATACATATAATCCGGTAGCTCAACCAGCAAATAAGGCTCATTCCATTCATCATGCGTTTTACTGTTCATATAAGGCTTCAGCCCTTGTGTCGAATCATAGGTCAATTCATCCTCATCGGATACCCCATATACTCCGTCATACTGATATAGACAATCACCTGCTTCTATATACAACTTATTGGTCATCCAGTCATAATAAAATGCCTGAAGCGGTATTTCCTCATAAGAAACCGTTTCTTCCCAGTCATGCCAAATACGCGCATAACCCCAGATATTGCTCATGTCATAGCCAAAGCTGGTTCCTTTGTCAATATACGTCTGAAAAATATGGGCCTGATTAATGTCAAACTTATCATCAAAGTTTTGAACCGTATAATTATCTAAATCTGCCATGTCAGCCGTCTCAATATTCGGCTCTTTACTAACAATTACACCTAAATGCAAATTAGTTTTTTTAATCGAATCCATATTGTAATTGCGGTCGGAATCTGAAAGCGCCCAAATTGAATACCGGTCCATCAACAGTTCGTTCTGCTTTTCTAACATCACTTCCCGTCCGTAGCTGCCAATCACACCGCTATCAGCCATAAACGATATCGCAACACCCAAAACAATGGTCAAAATCAGACTGATAACAGACAGAACAAGCATGACTTTGGTTCGTTTTTTTATTTTACTTTTCTTTTCTCTGTTTATTTCCGTTGTTTCTGTCACTTTTTTCTCTTTTATTTTTCCTTTTGAACTATTTTTTGGAATCTCTTCTCTTTCCGTATTTGTTTTTGCTGCATCACTTGTATCTGTATTTTTTGCTACTGCATCACGTGATTCTGTATTTCTTATAGCCGTATCTTTTGTATCATCCGTTTCTTTGGAAACGGTCTTTTCGTTTTGTTCCGTCCCTTCCTGACGATTGGTTGTTTCTTCCATCTTAACAATCTCCTTATTTCTGCCATCCGTTTTCCAACTTATAGCCTCTTCCCCATACAACTTTTACAAAACGGGGATTTGCGGGATCAATTTCAATTTTTTCACGCAAATGTCTGATATGTACTGCAACGGTACTTTCATTGCCAATGGAGATTTCATCCCATACCTTGGTATAAATATCTCTGGGAGAAAAAACCTGTCCCGGATGACGCATAAGCAGCTCTAAAATGTCATACTCTGTCTTTGTGAGCGTCAAAAGTTCTCCATCTAAAAATGCTTCCTTGGAAAGATTGTTTAACATCAACGGTCCCACACGCAGAATATCGTTTTGCTCATCCGCAGTCGCACCGGTAATCGATCCAAGCTGCATATAACGACGCAATTGCGATTTTACACGCGCCAGCAATTCTACCGGATTAAAAGGCTTGGTCACATAATCATCCGCTCCGATATTTAGTCCCACGATCTTATCCGTATCTTCGCTTTTTGCCGTCAAGAAAATAACCGGCACATTACTCCTTTTCCGGATTTCGGTAATCGTTTTCATACCATCCATAACCGGCATCATATAATCCAAAAGTACCAGATGTATCTCTCTTTTCTGAAGCTGTTCCAACGCTTCCTCTCCGTTATATGCAACTGCAACATCGTATCCTTCACCCTTTAAATAAATCTCCAATGCAGATACAATATCCTTTTCATCGTCGCACACTAAAATACAATACATATCTTTATCCTCGCTTTTCCAATTGGTAAGGTCAAAAACCAAAACAAGATTTGGCAGACCACGTCCGTCAAATCTTTATTTTGTTTTCGATTGTGATCACATTATCTATCATAATCGAATAAATATTAAGTTCCAAGAACGTAAATTGTTAAGATTTGTTTAAAATGAAACATTATTTTGCAAATCCAACCATTAGAAATTCATTGCTCTTTTATCCGCTTAACCAAATCTTTATTTTCCTTCGTAATCGCGATAATCCGCATCATAAATATCTCCGTCTGTTCTCTCCGGAATGATAATGGCTGCAGCGATATAAATTAGGATTCCCGGTCCAAATAGCAGACATACAATCACGGTAATCAATCGGATTAAGCTGACATCCGTATTAAAATATTCTGCAATCCCTCCGCAAACACCTGTCAACATTTTCTGTGTGTTACTTCTGTATAATTTTTTATTCATATTTCTCATCCTTTCTCTGTGTTCTGAACTCCGAATTATTCATTCCTGTTAGACAATTTGGTTTTACTTCTAATTTTTCTTCGACATCCAAAACTATCATTTACTTTGTTTTCAACCATTTCTGATTTGGGTTTTCAACTATTTTGATTTTTTTGTTCCCCTTCAGATAAATCTATTCTATAATAATACTAGTATTATATAAACAGTAAAAATCGCAAATTATACAAACGTATTTTTCTTATTTAGCAAATTATAGCATAAGAATGGTTCAATTGTATCAATTATGCATGAAAGAGGCTTATCATGGGCAAGAAATCCACAAAAGAAAACAAAAACATTTATCAGATTTTTCGTGAAGAGCAAAATCTGACAAGGGATAAGGCAAGTGAACTCATGGAATTCATTTCTCCGGACCGGATTGAAAAGATCGAAAGCGAAAAGTCCCTTCCCCATCCGGATGAAATTCTGGTCATGGCAGATGCCTATAAAATGCCGGAACTATGCAACTACTTTTGTTCACACGAATGTCCAATCGGGCAAAAATATATTCCGGAAATAAAAGCCAAAGATCTGTCCCAAATTGTTTTAGAGCTGTTATCCGGTCTCAACGCAATCAGCAAAGAAAAAGATCGCATGGTTGACATTTCGGTTGACGGCGAAATCACCGAAGATGAATACGAAGATTTCAAACGCATCCGCAACCAGCTAAACAGCATTTCCATGTGCGCAAGCGCCTTACAGCTCTGGCTTGACAAAACCATTGCTGCCGGCAAATTAGGAGCCGATATTCTTGAATAAGCTCAATATTCATCTGATGTCTATTTGGTCAATTGTACTCAAATATACGTTTTAATTTTCGTGCACCCTTCCCATTGCCATAATTATCATAAAAAAAGGTCATCCGGATTTTTCCAAATAACCTTTTATATACTACATATACCCATAGTCTTTTCATAATTTTGTACATTTATATGTTGATTAATTTTTCATGTATATGAAAATTAATTTCCACTGATACTGTTGATTTCATTAAACATTGATTTACATTTTTATCTATATGTTCATCGATTCTTCAATCATAACTTCTTCTAACTCTTCCATTTTTTCGAGTATGCGTTTAAATTCATCCATCCCAATGCGGTTAAGAATTGAAGAAAAGAATTTTAATAACGTCTGTTGCTGGGCTTCCATGGTTTCTTTCCCTAATTCCGAGAGTTTAATATAGGTTCCGGACTTATCATGTGTCCAATATATAAAACCCTTACCCTGTAAATTTTTTACCATAGCGGAAGCACGCTGCATCGGAATATCCAATTCCTTGCTTAATTCTGATAAATAGATTTTATCAGCCGTATGTAAGTTTAAGCGCGTCACCAGCAAATTCAATATTTCGTAGTCCATAAAAGACATATCCTTGAAAACATTTTTCAAATGAGAAGCTTCCATGGTAGAACGAAGTTTTAATAATGTTCTTCCTAACTGTAAAACGTCTTCCTGATTTTTGGTTTCTGTCATGCAATCATCCTTTCTTTTACTATTTTATACTGTGAGAGTCCTTTTGACCCTGATATCAACGGATTGCTACGCACTCTGTGCTTCCGCAATCCCCAAAACATTCGAAATACGCCCTAATCGGACTACTTTCTCATGTTTTATGGGTCCCAAAGTCATACTTTTTCATACAAGTATGAAAAGTATGACCTTTTGACCCTGATATCATATTATATTGTAACACATTTCAAAAAAATGAATTGTAACCTTTTTATAAAAAATTTTTTAATTTTCAAAAAACATATTTACCGGAAATTCGATTTCTTATTTATTCTATTATTCATTTTTTGAATATTTAATCAGCAGATCAATCAAGAAATTGTCCTTCGCTGTTATTTAATACCTGCGCACTGTATAAAAACAAAATATCCGCATTTTCAAAATTCACGAACCGGTCAAGGATGGACGGACTGATATAGCGGATATCAATCAACGTAATTTTTTTATAACATCCGGCAAATAAAGGTGCAATACTGCTGCCAAACGAATCGCGAAACAGGATCAATTCTTTATCAATTGTAGCAAACGAATTTTCAATTGTCATCAAAGCCCGCGGACCGGACAGGAAAACCTCATAGGGATCCATTCCTTCTTCCTTTGTAAAATCGTAAAGAGAAAGCAATTCCGCGTTTCCGCTGTCATAGCATGTGACAATACAATCCTCCATATAATCAGCGGTCAAATAGGAAAGTGTATCCTGCTTTACCGGCAATGCGCCCTGTCCGTAATATACTCCCTTGAAATGGTCCGTCACAGAATTCTCGCAAAACTGAAAATCAAATTGATTACCCATTGCTAACATTATTTTTTCTGCCGCCGGTTCCAATCTCTCCTGCCTCCAATGAGTATCGGTTTTATAATAGTCATTTAATGAAAGTTCTGTTTTCACATCAATAAATTCAGCATATTCATCTGTTTGCTCCCGAAAGAGTTTTTCCAGATTTTCATAATCCAGATAAGGCACTTCTGTCTGTTTTTCCAGATAATAATTTTTGTCCGGTATCATCGCAAAAAACACTCGGTTATCCTGCAGATAACGCTTTTTAATATACTGCATCCGATTAAGAGAGCGTGAAACCGAATCGGGATGAATACTCATGGAAGTCTTTAAAATATGTCCCTCTGTATAATAAATGTCATTGATTTCTTTTCTTCCGATACCAAATAAAGAAAACGCAGAATGAACAGTACGAAATGCCTCCCTGTACGGAAACTGATCCACAGCATACTCTTCAAATCCATCCATGAATGAATCCTGTCCTTTATCCGCCAAAATAGTATGCATATTTAGTTCCGGAAAAGAATGCAAAAGCCTTCTTTCCGTATCCGATATTTCTTTATCCGGACTTAGCATGCCGATGATAAGAAATCCAACCAGTACCATGCCAAATAAAATGACATTGCAATAATCTCTCCATTTTTCCGTTGTGTTGGTCTCATTCATCTTTACCATATTTTCAACCATAACATTCACTCCGATTGAATAACAAAATCAAAATCTGAAATATAAAAACGGATTAAAAGAACCGTTAATCAGAAATGAAACCGAAATCAGCAAACATGTAATAAGAAAAAACGGTTCCAATATATTCACAACTTTTCTTCCTCCCGCGTTCTGTTTCAGATGCGAAACGAAACGTAAAGGGAAAGACGTGGCACCTACGATTCCCAACAGTACAAGCAGGAAATAGTCTCTTAAATAAAAGAGGCTTTCGGCAGACAATATAGGAATTCCTCCAAGCCCCGTCATATATCGAATTGTCTGCATGGCATCGGACAAACCGGAGGCATGAAAAATCACAAAACTTACAGTCAATAAAATCCAAAGATACAAACGGTTCCAAATATGTGCCTTTTCAAGATATTGTTTTAAAAAAGTTTTTTCCAATACCAGAAAGAAAGCAAAAAACAATCCCCAGACGACAAAAGTCCAATCCGCACCATGCCATAGTCCGGTTGCCATCCACACAATCAGAATGTTTCTAACCCATTTTGCAAACGATACCCGGTTTCCACCCATGGGAATATAGAGATAATCCCTGAAAAACCGTCCCAAAGTCATATGCCAGCGCCGCCAGAACTGTGTCACGCTCTTAGTATCAAGCGGATGATCAAAGTTTTCGGGAAAATCAAAGCCCAGCATTTTTCCCAGCCCAATTGCCATATCACTATAACCGGAAAAATCAAAATAAGTCTGTAAAGTCACAGATATCGCATAGAACCAGACAAATAAAACTGTCTTTTCCTCTGCGGTCCCATATTTTGCTCCGATTTCTCCAAGAGTATTGGCAAAAATAACTTTTTTTCCTAAACCAATTATAAATCTTCTGATTCCGCAAGAAATATTTGAAACAGAAACCGTTCTTTTTTGCAACTGTATTTCGATATCCTGATATCGAACAATCGGTCCCGCAATCAGTTGGGGAAACATGGCAATATAGGTTGCCAACGTCAAGATATTTCTCTGTGCTTTTATTTTTCCATAATAAATATCCAGCAGATAACTGAGAATTTGAAATGTATAGAAACTGATACCGATTGGTAAAGCAATATGTAAAAGTCTCAAAGAAAGCCCGGTCATCCGCTTCACAGTATCCAGAACAAAATCCATATACTTAAAATATCCCAGACATACAAGACAAAAAGTCACAGACAAAGCTGTGACTATTTTTTTTGTCTTATGATTTTTTCTTGTCTCAATCCATATGCCACAAAAATATCCTGCACATATCATGAAAAGCATCAATAAAATGTACCGTGGTTCTCCCCATGCATAAAAGAAAAGGCTTCCCAAAAGCAGAACCGTATTCTGAAACCGGCCCGGAATCAAATAATACAGCAACAGAAAAGCAGGTAAAAAATAAAACAAAAATGTAATACTCGAAAAAATCATATGCCCCCAATTTTCCTTTTTAATTTTGTATATCTTAAGAAGTTTGCTATTTTCCTCACAGACTATATGGCAACGTCAGCACTTAATACATAAATTATTGCGAATTTAGTACTGTTACGTTGTCATATTTCTTTTTTTATTGATAAATTTCATCCGCTACAACAGTTGCATGTTCCAAATTTTCAATTCCTTTCATAAAGTTATCCACGTTATCTGTTTTTCCATAGGCATATACGACATAATTACCCATGGACACAATCTTAATCTTATCCGGGAAACCGCACATAAACTGATTGTTCAAAAATCCTTCCTTAATTTGTGTGGCAGCGTCCTCGGTACTCATTTCATTCAAATGCAATGCCACAGCAGTAAATGTATTAGCATTCATCATGTGCATAATGGACGCAGCATCAGTTATATCTTTTTGAACTTCTTCCGGCACGAGGAAAGTATAAGTTAAGGCATCTGTATTTGTGATATCTACTTTTCCGGGTGCATTATCCACCGCATTTTCAAAGCTACCGCCACTAGCCGGAAACTGTTCCGGAATCTGATTCCAGCCTTCCTCCAAAACGGAAACTGCATCGGGATAAGCTTTGTCCACGTCATCGGATACGGAAGTTCCCTTTGAAGTTTGACAGCCGGTCAGTCCCAGTACCATAATGACGCTCATTATTATTGACATAATACTTTTTTTCATACTTTTCATAGTTGTTCTCCCATACAAATATAATCAAGCACTTCCTATTCCTTTGTAATATCTGACTATAGTATGTCCAGCCAGTTTCATTTTTATTTGATTTTATTTTCTATTTCACCTTCAAATTTTGTCTTTTGAATCTCATTCTCAGCGCGTTTTTCTTTATCAGTTTTTGTTCGGCTCT
>JAEDFR010000025.1 GCA_016297945.1 Lachnospiraceae bacterium
GGAGCAATTCGTATTATCATAAAAAGGAAAGAAGGCGAAGTTCGAAAGGACGGAATTCGAATTTTTGTAGAATTGCGAGAGTGAGAAGCACGGAGCAATTCGTATTATCATAAAAAGGAAAGAAGGCGAAGTTCGAAAGGACGGAAATAAAGATAAAACATTTAAAGGAGGAAAAAACAATGAGAGAAAAGATGGAATTTGTAGAAGATTTTTTTGCAGAGGACAGAGAAATCACCGTAGTGGAGTTTTTTCTGGCTTTGCTGGTAGCTTTTTTATTTGGTATGGTGTGGGGAATGTTTTTATCTCCCAAAGGAACCCGAGTGATTGGAAGCAATAACGGGAATAATAATGCCGGATATATTAGTGATCGTGGTGACGATGATGAGGATGAAGAAGAGTAATTTATAAATTACATTTGTTGAATTAAATGAATGCATTTCGTTTGTGGAGTAAAAATTTATAAAAATAGATGTAATATGCAGAATAGGAAGGTAATAAAAATGATTATCACATTAAAAGACGGAAGCAGTAAAGAATATGCTGAGGCAATGAGCGTATATGACATTGCAAAAGATATCAGCGAAGGACTTGCACGTGTTGCATGTGCGGGTGAAGTGGATGGAGAAATTGTTGATTTAAGAACGGTTTTGGACAAGGATTGTACATTGAATATTGTAACGGCCAAAGATCCTGCCGGTCTGCGGGTCGTTCGTCACACAGCATCCCATGTCATGGCGGAAGCAGTCAAGAGACTTTTCCCCAATGCAAAGGTTGCAATCGGACCTGCCATTGACGAAGGTTTTTATTATGATTTTGATGCAGAACCTTTCTCCAGAGAAGATCTTGATAACATTGAAAAGGAAATGAAAAAGATCATTAAAGAAGGAAATAAACTGGAGCGTTTTACTCTTCCCAGAGAAGAAGCAATCAAATTCATGGAAGAAAAAGAAGAGCCTTATAAGGTTGAACTGATTAAAGATCTTCCTGAAGATGCTGAAATTTCATTTTATGATCAGGGTGGATTTGTAGACCTTTGTGCAGGTCCTCATCTGATGAACACAAAAGGAATCAAAGCTTATAAATTGATTTCTTCTTCCATGGCTTACTGGAGAGGGGATTCCAATAAAGCACAATTGCAGCGTATTTATGCAACTGCTTTTAATGATAAGGAAGAATTAGCTGCATACCTGGAGCATTTGGAAGATATCAAAAAACGTGATCACAACAAACTCGGACGTGAGATGAAGCTCTTTACAACCGTAGATGTCATCGGACAGGGACTTCCGCTCTTCACCCCCAAGGGAACCAAGATGATCATGAAACTGCAGAGATGGATAGAAGATCTGGAAGATAAAGAATGGGGCTATGTGCGTACCAGAACTCCTCTTATGGCAAAATCCGATCTTTATAAGATTTCCGGTCACTGGGATCATTATATGGATGGCATGTTTATCTTAAATAAAGATGACGATGATAAGGAAACAATGGCGCTTCGTCCCATGACATGTCCGTTCCAGTACTATGTTTATATGAACGAGCAGCATTCATATAGGGATCTTCCTTATCGAATGGCAGAAACATCTACTTTGTTCCGTAATGAAGATTCCGGAGAAATGCATGGTCTTACTCGTGTCCGCCAGTTTACGATTACAGAAGCGCATATTATTTTAAGACCCGATCAGGCAGAAGAAGAGTTGACCAGATGTACGGAGCTTTGTAATTATGTTATGAAGACACTTGGTATTGACGGAGATGTTACCTACCGCTTATCCAAATGGGATCCTGCCAATACAGAAAAATATCTCGGTGATGAAGAATATTGGAACAGCACACAGCAGTATTTAAGAGATGTTATGGATAAAAACAACATCCCTTATACGGAAGCTGACGGAGAAGCTGCGTTCTATGGTCCTAAGATTGATATCCAGGCTAAGAATGTATACGGAAAAGAAGATACTATGGTTACCATCCAGTTAGACTGTGCTTCCGCAGAAAAATTCGGTATGTACTACATCGATGAAAAGGGAGAAAAGGTTCGTCCATGGATTATCCACAGAACTTCCATGGGATGTTATGAAAGAACTCTTGCATGGCTGATTGAGCATTACGCAGGCAAATTCCCGACATGGTTATGTCCGGAGCAGGTACGTATTCTCCCGATTTCTGAGAAATATTCAGACTATGCGGAAGAGGTTCGTAAAGAGCTTGCAAAAAATGACATTGATGTTACAGTTGATCATCGTTCCGAAAAGATTGGTTACAAGATCCGCGAAGCCAGAATGGATAAACTTCCTTATATGCTGGTTGTCGGAGAACAGGAACAGGCAGATGGTCTGGTATCAGTCAGAAGCCGTTTCGAAGGAAATGAAGGACAAAAACCGCTCGCAGATTTCATTGAACAGATTTGTAAAGAAATCCGTACAAAGGAAATTCGTGTAGAATTGCCGGAAGAAGAAAAGAAACGATAAAGCATCAATAATATTGGCTGAAAGGAGTATGACCGAATGAGTGAAAAAAATGAAATGCTGGTAGTAGAAGATTTAGGTGAAATCAAAAAAGATGTAGACCTATTGGAAAAAGAGTTGTTAAAGAACCACCATATCGACCAAAACCTTTATATTGAATACGATGTAAAGCGTGGATTACGTGATTCGGCAGGAAAGGGTGTTTTAACCGGACTTACGGAAATTTCAGATGTTTGTGCTTACGATCTGGTAAACGGACGTTCCATTCCTGCAGAAGGAAGCCTGTTTTATCAGGGGGTTAACGTTCAGGATTTAGTAAAGGGATTAAAAGGAAGGCGTTTTGGTTTTGAGGAAGCATCTTATTTGTTGATGTTTGGTAATTTGCCAAATAAGGAGCAACTGGATCGCTACTTAAAGGTCTGTGAAGAATTCCAGACCTTGAGCGGACGTTTTGTTCGTGATGTGGTTATGAAAGCTTCCAATGCAAATATCATGAATGCAATGCAGCGTTGTGTCCTGACGCTTTATACTTATGATGATTTGCCGGATGATATTTCATCACAAAACGTACTTCGTCAGTCTTTGGAGCTTATCAATAAACTTCCTTTGATTGCGGTATATTCTTATCATTCATATATGCATTTTAGAAAAGATGCAACACTGATGATCCGCAATCCCAAAAGAGGATTATCCATGGCAGAAAACATCCTTCTGATGCTTCGTGATGACGGACAGTATACCGAGTTAGAAGCGAAGGTTCTTGACATTGCACTTGTTTTGCATGCAGAGCATGGTGGAGGTAATAACTCGACCTTTACCACTCACGTTGTTACTTCGTCAGGAACCGATACATATTCTTCCATGGCAGCATCCATTGGTTCCTTAAAAGGACCCCGCCATGGTGGTGCTAACTTAAAAGTTCAGAATATGTTTACGGATATCAAAGCAAATATCAAGGATTGGACCAACGAAAAAGAGATTGAAGATTATCTGATTAAGATCCTGGATAAAAAAGCATTTGATCGCAGCGGTTTGATTTATGGTATGGGTCATGCGGTTTATACCTTATCTGACCCTCGTGAAATCATCTTAAAAGATTTTGCAAAGAAGTTAGCAGAAGAAAAGGGCATGATGGAAGAATTTGCACTGTACGAAACTGTAGAAAATATCGCAGGCCGTCTCATTATGGAGAGAAGAAAGCTTTTCAAAAATGTCTGCGCCAATGTTGACTTCTACAGTGGCTTTGTATATTCCATGCTTCGTATTCCGGAGGAATTGTTTACTCCTATTTTTGCGATTGCAAGAACCCCCGGCTGGTGTGCGCACCGTTTGGAAGAATTAATCAATGCCAATAAAATTATCCGTCCTGCTTACAAATATGTCGGTGAGCATATTGATTATCAGGCAATGGACGACAGAAAATAACACAAGAAAAGACCTACAAAGGAAATGGGAAAGAATATGAATAATATGATTGAGATTCGCTGGCACGGGCGTGGAGGCCAGGGAGCAAAGACTGCAAGTCAGCTTTTGGCTGATGCGGCATTTATGTCCGGAAAGTACATACAATCGTTCCCGGAATACGGTCCGGAACGTTCGGGTGCACCGATTACAGCTTATAACCGCATTTCTGATGAGAGATGCTCGATTCATTCCAATATTTACGAACCGGATTATGTCGTTGTTGTGGATGAAACATTATTAGAGAGTGTTGATGTTACCGCAGGTTTGAAAAAAGAAGGTGCCATTGTCATCAATTCTTCCAGACCGGCAGCTAAGTTGCGCCCTTTGTTACGTGGTTATGAGGGACGCGTTTTTACCATTGATGCAGGTAAGATTTCGAAAAAGCATTTGGGAGCATATTTTCCCAATACGCCGATGCTTGCCGCAATAGTGGAGGTCAGTAAATGTGTGGAAAAGGAAGCCTTTTTAAAGGATATGGAAACTTCCTATCGTCATAAATTTGCAAAGAAACCGCAGGTAGTTGAGGGTAACTTAAACTGTCTTGCCGAAGCGATGGAGGAGGTTAAAGAATAATGAGTAAAAAGGCAGCAGAAATCAATGAACAAATTCCCTGGCAGGAACTGACCACAGGATGTGAAATCTATGAGCCGGGCACATCTCGCCTGACCATGACCGGTGAGTGGCGCTCCAAAGTACCGGTGCTTCATAAGGAAAAATGTAAACAGTGTCTTCTTTGTGCACCTTTCTGTCCGGATTCATCCATTCCGGTTAAGGATGGAAAAAGGGAAGATTTTGATTATGATCATTGCAAAGGCTGCGGCATATGTGTGACGGTATGCCCATTTGATGCAATTGAATGGAAGGAGGTTCACTAATCGTGAGTATCAAAGACAGATTATCCGGAAACGAAGCGATTGCAACTGCAATGCGCCAGATCAATCCCGACGTATTTGCCATGTTTCCGATTACTCCTTCTACGGAAATTCCGCAGTTTTATGCGCAGTATGTTGCTGATGGTAAAGTGGATACAGAATTTATCTGTGTGGAAAGTGAACATTCCGCCCTGTCAGCCTGTGCCGGTGCTGAAGCTGCCGGTTGTCGTGCGGTAACTGCAACATCCTCAGCGGGACTTTCTTATATGAATGAGATGCTGTATGTCGTTGCATCCAGCCGTCTGCCGCTTGTGTTAGCAGTGTCTAACCGTGCCCTGACAGGCCCGATTAACATCAATCATGACTATTCCGATTCCATGGCAGAGCGTGATTCCGGTTTTATCCAGCTTTATGCGGAAAACAATCAGGAAGCATATGATAATTATTTACAGGCTCACCGGATTGCAGAGCATCCCGATGTCAGATTACCGCTCATGGTATGTGAAGATGGTTTTATCACCTCACATGCATTGGAAAATATTGAATTGGAAGAGGATGAGGCTGTCAAAGATTTTGTTGGAGAGTATCATCCTGAAAACTATTTATTAAAGAGTGAAAATCCTCTGGCTGTCGGACCTTACGGCGTATCCGGCTATTACATGGAGGCGCGTGTGGCTCAGGCAGAAGCTATGAAAAATGCCAAGAAAGTGATTTTGGAAGTTGCGGCTGATTTTGAAAAAAGATTTGGTCGTCACTACGAATTTTTTGAAAGCTATCGCATGGAAGATGCAGAGCTTGCCATTGTTCTTATGGGATCTTCTGCAGGCACCGCAAAGGTTGCAGTTGATGAGCTTCGGGCAGAAGGTGTAAAAGCCGGATTAATCAAAGTCCGTGTATTTCGACCGTTCCCCGGTGAGGAAATCGTGGAAGCACTGAAAAACTGCAAGGCAGTTGCCGTACTGGATAAGAGCGAAGGATTTAGTGCAAACGGCGGTCCGTTATTTGCAGAAACCGCTTCTGCAGCCATCAATTTAGAAAAGCGTCCGAAGATGATTGATATTGTATACGGTTTGGGGGGCAGGGATTTTACCGTCGCTCATGCCAAAAGAGTATTTGCAAGACTTGCCAAAATCGTAGAAACCGGAGAAACCGGCCCTATTTATTCTCATATGGGTCAGCGTGATCTCAGAAAAGAGGTGCAGTAAGATGGCCTATAATTTAAAAGAACAATTAAACAAACCGGAGCGTTTTGAAGCAGGACACAGACTTTGTGCCGGATGTGGTGCGGGTATTGTCTGCCGTGCCATGATGCGTGCATTAGAGCCGGAAGATAAGGCTGTCATCTGCAATGCGACCGGATGTCTGGAGGTTTCTTCGTTCCAATATCCTTACACCGCATGGCATGATTCTTACATTCATACCGCATTTGAAAATGCTACGGCAACCGCTTCCGGAGTAGAAGCTGCGTACAACGTGATGAAACGCCGTGGAAAAATAAAAGACACCTTTAAAATCTTAGCTATCGGCGGAGACGGCGGTACCTATGATATCGGCTTTCAGTCTTTATCCGGAGCCTTGGAGCGCGGTCATGATTTCACGTATTTTTGTTATGACAATGAAGCTTATATGAATACCGGTACACAGAGATCTTCTGCAACACCTCGCTTTGCCAATGCAACAACGACACCTTCCGGTGTGGAGTCCGTTGGTAAAAAGCAGACCCAGAAGGATCTGACACAGATTGTTGTGGCTCATGGAGCACCTTATGTGGCACAGACGACTTTAATCGGCACCTTAAAAGATTTTCATGAAAAAGCGCACAAAGCAATTTATACAGAAGGGCCTACTTTTGTCAATGTTTTGACACCCTGTCCGAGAGGATGGCAGTATCCGGCAGAATTATTACCGGAAATCTGCAAGATGGCTGTTGAAACCTGCGTATGGCCTTTATATGAAGTAGAAAACGGAGAATATCATTTGAGCTATATGCCCAAACAGAAACTTCCGGTTGAAGAGTTCATGAAACTGCAGGGCAGATTCCGTCACTGCTTCAAGCCCGGAAATGAATGGACGATTGAAGCAGCGCAGGAATATGTTGACAAGCAGTGGGAAGCGTTGTTAGCAAAATGCAACTGATTTGTTTTGGTTGTTTTGCAGATGTGTTTATATATTCTTTCGCAGACGCGCTCTCGCTTGGATAAAGACATAAAAAGGGGGTACAGAAATATGGAAAACAATAATTTATTTACGAATGCGCATATTTTATCGTGGTTGCAGTATTTTGCGCAGAATTCGGATATTGACTTAGAACATGTCAAGATTTTGGATATTACCAGAAAAAACAAGAACTTAATTCCGACGGTAGAAGCACATCGTACGGTTTTAGTGTTTACCGAAGCGGGGCATCCGGATATTTTTTACCGTATGTTTCATGCCGGTTTAGGTGATTGTACGGTTATCTACAATGAAGGAAGCGAACCAACAGGAGAAATCAAACAGGACAAGGTTTATGACATGATTACCCGCGGTATCAATGCATCTGCAGGCATGTTGATTTTAAATCCGAATGCGCGCAATACCATTAAATTTGGCATGCGCAACCGTGATTTTGCATCGGGTTCGGTTCATTATGTCGGTTCGGAAATCCGCAGCATTCTTTTGAGTAAGATGCAGATTAGTGAAGGAAAAAATCTTTGTGTGATTTCCGGAGAATCCATTGCGGTTGAGGCTGCTATCATGAATGGCGAGGGAACGGTCATTGCGGTGGAATATAACCACAGGGATCGCCAGACCATGGAAGAAAATGTGGCACAGTTTGGACTAAACAACGTTGTTATTATTGACCATGTGGATGAAGAAAGCATGAAAGACCTTCCCATACCGGATGTTACCATGTTAGTGGCTTCTGCGAGTATGGAGCAGGAAATGGAATGTCTGTTAAAGCTCAATCCCAATATGGAGTTTGTTATTTATACATTGGATTTTAAGGTTGCGGCAGGCATGATTGATTTGTGTAAAAAATTTGGTATGAAGGACCCTGATATTATTCAGGTTTGTGTATCCAAATTAAATTCCAAAAATGCTTTTGAAACACAACCGGCTCCCTGGATTATCACAGGAGTGGCAGAAAGTTAAAGATGCTTTACTTTTTATAAGAATAGTTTTATAAAAAATAGTAAAAATAAGATAATATTTTTTTATGAACAGACATTGTATATGTACAACAGGAGGAATTATCATGAAAGCAGCTATTTTAGGTTATGGAAATCTTGCGAAAGGAATTGAATCCGCTATTTTACAGGCACCGGATATAGAGCTTTTGGCCGTTTTTTCCAGAAGGAATCCGGCAAGTGTGTCAACTGTTACAAAAGTGCCGGTTTATCATGTGGATGATATCTTAAACTATAAAGATGAAATTGATGTATTATTCTTATGCGGCGGTAGTGCTACCGATCTTCCCAAGCAGACACCGGAATATGCAAAATATTTCAATGTTGTGGACAGCTTTGATACGCATGCAAATATTCCACAACATTTTGCAGCTGTCGACGTGGCAGCAAAAGAGGCAGGAAAAGTTGCCATGATTTCATGCGGATGGGATCCGGGAATGTTTTCTTTAAACCGTTTATATGCCAATGCCATTTTGCCCGAAGGCAATGATTATACCTTCTGGGGAAAAGGTGTCAGCCAGGGACATTCCGATGCCGTGCGTCGCGTTGCCGGTGTAAAAAATGCAAAACAGTATACCATTCCGGTAGAGAGTGCACTGGCAAGTGTTCGTGCCTGTGAAAATCCTGAGCTTACCACCAGACAGAAACACACCAGAGAGTGTTTTGTTGTTGCTGAGGAAGGCGCAGATCTTGCAAAGATTGAAGAAGAAATCAAGACCATGCCCAATTACTTTGCAGACTATGATACAACCGTTCATTTTATCAGTGAAGAGGAATTTAACAGAGATCATTCCGAAATTCCTCACGGCGGTTTTGTATTCCGTACCGGCGTGACCGGTTTTGAAAAAGAGCATAATCATGTGATTGAATACAGTCTGAAACTGGATTCCAATCCGGAATTTACCGGTTCTGTTTTAGTAGCCTTTGGTCGTGCCGTAAACCGCATGCACAAAGAAGGTATGACAGGATGTAAGACGGTGTTTGATGTTGCTCCCGCATATTTAAGTCCTTTATCCGGCGAGGAATTAAGAGCGCACTTACTGTAATAAATTTTGTACTGAGAAAGGGATACAAAAGAGATGGCAGAACGTTTGGGTAATATTATCGAACTAAAACATATTACGAAGACATATACAGATAACGGATTTACCGCTGTTTCCGACTTCAATCTTGAAGTCGGACGCGGTGAGTTCGTTACTTTTTTGGGACCTTCCGGATGTGGAAAAACAACAACACTGCGTATGATTGCAGGGTTTGAAATGCCTACGGAGGGAGAAATTTTGTTGAACGGTCAGGATATCACAAAGATACCTGCCAACAAACGTCCGATTAATACGGTGTTCCAAAGATATGCGTTGTTTCCGCATATGAATATTTATGACAATATTGCCTTCGGGCTGAAATTAAAAAAGCTTCCCAAGGATGAAATTCGAAGAAAGGTCAACCATGTTCTGGATATGGTGGATTTGGAAGGCTTTGAAAACAGACGGGTAGCCACACTTTCGGGTGGACAGCAGCAGCGAATTGCCATTGCAAGAGCTTTAGTAAACGAGCCCGAAATTCTTTTACTCGATGAGCCTTTGGGTGCGCTGGATTTAAAAATGCGCAAGGAAATGCAGTTAGAATTAAAAAATATGCATCAGCAGCTGGGAATTACATTTATTTATGTAACACACGATCAGGAAGAAGCTTTAGTTATGTCCGATAAGATTGTTGTCATGTCAGAGGGCAGAACCCAGCAGATTGGTAGTCCGGAAGATATATACAATGAGCCCAAAAACGCATTCGTAGCAGACTTTATCGGAGAAAGTAATATCTTCAAGGGGATTATGACAGGTGATAAAAAAGTGCGTTTCTGCGGCGGTGAGTTTGCATGTGTGGATGATGTACCGGAAGGAACCTTGATTGATGCGGTAGTACGTCCCGAAGATGTGATTTTAACACCTCCCGAGCAGGGCATTGTGGAAGGTGTTGTGACTTCTGTTATCTTTAAAGGCATTCACTACGAAATAACCGTGGAATCCGGAAAATATGAAATGGTTATCCAGTCAACCAAGGCAGCAGTTGTAGGAGATAAGGTCGGTATGCAGTTAGAGCCTGACGGTATTCATATCATGATTGCAGAAGACCACACAACCTGTTTTGAAACCACAGTAAACAGTGAGCTCAATCTGGATTTCAACGATGAAACCATACAATGTGATCTGACAAAAGTCATTCCGGGCTCTGTCATAAAAGACGGTGAATTGTTTGATGATGATGGTGAAAAAATCGATTTGGATAAAATCCGGATTATGGTTTCCATTCAGCCCGAAGATATCCAGATGAGTGATGATTTAGAAGCCGGACTTGTAACCGGAAAGATTATCAATCTGATTTATAAAGGTGACCACTACAGTTACGTGGTGCGAACCGAACATGGACATGATTTGATCGTTGATGATGAATATTTGTGGAATATGCATGATCAGGTCAGCCTGATTATGCCGGAAGACAAAATGAAGTTTGCACTAAAGAAATAGGAGGCACCGTATGAAAATGGTTTTTTCCAGAAAACAATTGGGAATTCCGTATGCATTATTTTTGATTCTGTTCGTAGTTGCACCTTTATTTGTCATTATCTACTATGCATTTACGAATGGATCGGGACAGTTTACCATTTCCAATCTGACCGATTTTTTTACCAATCCGAATACACTCGGTACGCTGTGCTATAGCTTTGTGCTGGCATTTACGACGACCTGTGTCTGTCTTTTGATTGCGTATCCGGTAGCCTACATTCTGGCGCGAAGTGAATGGAAAGCAAAAAGTATTATCCTGATGATTTTCATTACGCCGATGTGGATTAATTTTACGCTTCGTATCACGGCGCTGAAAGAAATTCTGACTTTATTTGAAAAAAATCTGGCCTATTTTCCTTTTTTAAATTCGGTCATCGGCATGTCTTATGATTTTCTGCCGTTTATGATTTTGCCGTTATATACGACGTTAACAAAGTTAGACCAGAGTCTGATTGAAGCCTCCTGCGATTTAGGAGCGGGACCGGTACAGTCATTTTTACGCGTGACACTGCCGCTGTCTACGCCGGGTATTATCAGTGGGGTTTCCATGGTATTTTTGCCTGCCATGACCAACTATGTCGTATTGGATATGCTTTATAACAGCACTTATATTATGGGAAGCCTGATTGGAAGCTATTTCTCAGCCTACGACTGGAATAACGGTTCCATGATTGCGCTGGTGCTTCTTGCAATTATCTGTATCTTTACGTTTTTCGGAAACAATGCAGATGAAGACAGTCAGGCAAGAGGAGGTGCTATGTTATGAAAAAAAGATTTGGCAGCCAGATTTTTATCAGTCTGATACTTTTAATCATGTACGCACCAATTCTGATTTTGGCAGTGTACAGCTTTACGGATTCTACCAATATCGGAGCTATCCGTAATTTTTCCCTGGGTAATTATGTGACTTTATTTACGACACCGGAGCTTGCAAATATGATAGGCGGTTCTTTGCTATTAGCATTGGCTAGCTCTCTTTTGGCAACGTTTTTTGGAACGGTGGGAGCCATTGGTTTTTTTTATTCCAAAAAGCGCACGCAGTCTGTTTTTTCTGCCATCAACCAGATCCCGGTAGTCAATGCTGATGTAGTGACCGGTTTTTCTATTTGTATTTTATTGGTGATTGTGTTTGGAATGAGCAAAGATACCTTTCTGCCGCTTATCATCGGGCACACGGTTCTTAGTGCGCCGTTTGTGTATCTTTCCGTGATTCCCAAATTAAAGCAGATGGATCCCAGTCTGTATGAAGCGGCGTTGGATCTGGGAGCCAAACCGGGATATGCCTTGCTAAAAGTTGTGCTTCCGCAGATCGCATCCGGTATTGTTTCCGGTTTTGCATTGGCAGTTACCTTGTCACTGGACGATTATTTTATTGCGACTTATACCAAACCTGCAACCTTTGATACCATCAGTACTTATGTGGTAAATGCGACCAAGGGCTCTCAGACTGAAATCAAAACGGCGCTCTGGGCTTTGTCCACGATTATTTTTGTGCTGGTATTGTTGTTTGCAATTATCATGAATTTGCTTTCCAACCGGGAAGTAAAGGAAGAGGCAGGTGAGCGTTTGGCATGATAAAGCATAGTAAAAAAAATATGTCTCTTAGATTTTTCGCTACAAAGAATAAAGAAAATATATTGTCTTATATTTTTAATGTAAAAAATAATCGAAAAAGAAATATGCTGTTTCGCAGGTTTGCCACCATCTGCATGGTGATTGCCTTAGCCGGTATGACTGCTTATCAGGACGGACTGGAATGCGTGATGGCAAAAGATGATGATGTGGTTACCCTTCGTGTCTGCAACTGGGAAGAATATATTGATGAAGGCGGCTGGGGAGAAGATGAAACCATTTCTCTTTCCGAAAAAGACATCATCGGTGAAAATCCGATGTATGAAGATTTCGAAGAGTGGTATTATGACACCTATCATCAGAAAGTAAAGGTTGAATACAGCTGTTTTGGTACCAACGAAGAGCTTTACAATATGCTGACGCTGGGGGATGAATATGATATCGTATGTCCTTCCGAGTATATGATTATGAAGTTGATGACCGAAGATATGCTCGTTCCGTTTTCGGAAGAATTTTTTGATGAATCCATTGAGGAAAATTACTATATCAAAGGGGTTTCTCCCTTTATCCGAAATGCCTTTGAAACCAATGAAATCAACGGTGAACCCTGGAGTAAATACGCAGCAGGATATATGTGGGGTATTACCGGTATTATTTATAATCCGGAAGAGGTAAGCTATGAGGAAGCTTCCACCTGGAAAATCATGACCAATGAAAAATTTCATCGCCGTATTACGATCAAAGACAATGTCAGAGATGCTTTTTTTGGTGCAGTCGGAGCAGTGAAAGCTGAGAAACTGACATCCGATTCGTTTATAAACAATCCTGATTATACCAAAAACCTGGCAGAAGAAATGAATGATCTGTCGCCCGAAACACTTGAAACGGTTTTGGCTTATTTGCAGGAAACCAGAGAAAACGTGTATTCTTTTGAAACCGACAGCGGAAAGGCGGATATGATTTCCGGTAAAGTCGTTGCGGGATATCAGTGGTCCGGTGATGCGGTTTATGCCATGGACCAGGCACAGGCCGATGATTTTTATTTAAATTTTGCCGTGCCAAAAGAAAGTACCAACTTGTATTTTGACGGCTGGGTTATGCTCAAAAGCGGTATCAAGGACGATGCAAAAAAACAGCATGCTGCAGAGGCATTTATCAATTATATTTCCATGCCTGAAAATGTTGTCCGAAACATGTACTATATCGGCTACACCTCTGTGATTTCCGGTGGCGACAGTAATGAGGTTTTCGACTATCTGAATTACTGCTATGGTGTGGAAGAAGTGGAAGAAGATGTCGTTGAATACCCGCTTGGATATTTCTTTTCCGGAGAGACCGATGATGCCGATTACATTATCCTTACACAAAAAGATCAGGTTGACAGACAGCTCGGTGCCCAGTATCCATCACAGGAAACTATGGAGCGAAGTGCAATTATGCGGTACTTTGATGCCGATGAAAATGCAGCAGTCAACCGGATGTGGATTGATGTTCGTTGCTATAATGTAAAAAACGTTCCGGTTTATGTCTGGATCATCATCGTGATTTTTCTGATTGTTGCCACGGTATTTTTAATTCGTGGAAAAATTGTAGCAAACAGTATCCGACACCGTTTTTGAATAAAAGTTTTTATTGTGTTAATACTAAAAAAGCAACCAAACATATTTAAATTAAAAGGAGGCTTTTTTATGGCTCAATTAACTTGTGGAGTTATTACCTGTGGTTACAACAAAGAGAAAAGCTGTTGCAAAGGCGACATTATGGTAGGCGGAGCATCTGCTGAAAATGAAAGGGATACCAGATGTGAATCATTCCGTCGGGAAAACTGCGATTGCTATACCAGTGCTTTAGATCACCCCTGCCAGACAATCAGCATTGATTGTGAAGCAACCAAATGCAAATACAATTCCAATTACAAATGCTATGCGGAACGCGTCAGCATTGAAGGCAGCGGGGCTACCGAATGCCGCGATACCTTGTGCGGAACGTTTGATAAAAATAAGTAATACAAAAATAAATAATTAATCCCAAAGAGTTTCACGGTGAAATAGTTTTTAAAGTCATTGTTTATATGATGATATACCACTACCTATTTGGCAAGGGCCATATCAGAAAACAATGGCTGTTAAAAATTACTAAAAAATCTAAGATAGTATAAAAAATCAGTTGACATTATCATAATACCATGGTAGGATAACAAATGTGTGAAAACACGAGAAAGCAGAGTATCCACTCTCACCCTGCGGCAATCGGGCTTCAGGCGTCAGACATTTTTATTCGATAGTTTATGTTTGTCAGAGGTGGATATTTATGTATCCACCTTTTTTTATTGAAAAGGTATAGTCGCGAAAACTATCGATTGAATTCTTTATGGAGGTGCAAAACCATTAACGATTTATTCATTAACGAACAGATTAGAGACAAAGAAGTACGTGTGGTTTCGGAAGACGGCGAACAGTTAGGTATTATGTCTGCCAAAGAAGCGCAGGATTTAGCTGATGAGGCAGGACTTGACCTTGTTAAGATTGCTCCAAATGCAAAACCCCCGGTTTGCAAAATTGTAGACTACAGCAAGTATAAGTATGAACAGGCCAGAAGAGAAAAAGAGGCTAAGAAAAAACAGAAAACAATCGAAATCAAAGAAATCCGTTTATCTCCCAATATCGATACCAACGATTTGAATACTAAGATGAACGCGGCTAAAAAATTCATTACCAAGGGTGACAAAGTAAAAGTTACACTTCGTTTCCGTGGTCGTGAGATGGCACACATGAACAGTAGCAAGCATATTCTGGATGATTTTGCAGAAGGACTTGCAGAAATCGCAGTTGTGGAAAAACCTGCAAAAGTAGAAGGCAGAAGCATGACTATGGTGCTTGCCGAAAAACGTTAATTAGTTTTTAACTGAATTTGTATACAGTTAAAATAGATACAAAACTAGGAGGGAATTAAGATGCCAAAAATTAAAACAAACAGATCTGCAGCAAAACGTTTCAAAATTACAGGAACCGGAAAGTTAAAAAGAAACAAAGCTTATAAACGTCATATCTTAACCAAAAAATCTGCAAAGACTAAGAGAAATCTTAGAAAACCTGCTATGACAGATGCAACAAACGTAAAGAATATGAAGAAGATTTTACCTTACATTTAATGATTGGTTAGGAGGAAGAAAAAATGGCAAGAATTAAAGGCGGTTTAAACGCAAAAAAGAAACATAACAGAGTATTAAAACTCGCTAAAGGATATAGAGGAGCAAGATCAAACCAGTACAGAGTTGCAAAACAGTCTGTCATGAGAGCGTTAACATCTGCTTACGCAGGACGTAAACAGAGAAAACGTCAGATGAGACAGTTATGGATTGCTCGTATCAATGCAGCAGCAAGATTAAACGGTTTAAGCTACAGCAAATTCATGTACGGTTTAAAATTAGCAGAAGTTGAAATCAACAGAAAAATGCTTGCAGAGATGGCAGTTAATGATGCTGATGGCTTTAAAGCTTTAGCAGAACTTGCAAAATCTAAAATTGCATAATTACAGCATTATGTGAGATAATAGTCGCAGTGTCGCATGGCACTGCGACTTTTGCATTCGGAGGGGAAGATTTTGGAATATATATTTCATTCGAGTTAAAGTTACAATGCTTGTATTTGACTAAGTATTTCACATATTTTTTGAAAGAAAACGGACGCAACGGTGCACAAGGACATCCATGTCCAGGTGCACCTTTCGCAGCATCCATGCTGCGAATTGCTGATTATGAGTGAAATACTAAGTCAAATATCAGCATTTCCACAATAAACTCTCATTGAAATATATATTCCAAAATCTTTGTTATACCTCGGAAGTAAAAAATCGTCAGGTGCCATGTGTGGGGGAAAGGCCTTTTTTGGGGAGTCGATATAGGGAATTTGAGATAAATAATCTCGTTGTAAGACGATTTAGCAGTAGTTGATTAGATTATCTTATCAACGGATGTATCGTCTGAAGCGAGATTATTTATCTCAAATTCCCGGACGGCCCGCAAAATAGTCCAGTTGCCACAGAAAGGAAAGAGTATGTTAGAGAATTATCAGCCGAAGAAAGTGTTTCAGTATTTTGAAGAGATTTGCCGGATACCGCATCCGTCCTATCATTGTGAGGCTATCAGCAATTATCTGATGGATTTTGCAAAGGAGCATGGGTTAGAGGCGTATCAGGATGAACTGCATAATGTCATTATAATAAAAGAAGCGGCCAAAGGAAAAGAAGGTGTGGAACCGATTATGATACAGGGGCATATGGATATGGTTGCGGTAAAGGACGATGACTGTGAGAAAGATCTGTTAAAAGAAGGTCTGGATTTAGCAGTCGATGGTGATTATCTTTATGCCAAAAAAACAAGTCTCGGAGGAGATGACGGTATTGCAGTTGCTTACGGTCTGGCGCTTCTATCCGATGATACTTTAAAACTGCCCAGAATCGAGCTTGTTATCACGACCGAAGAGGAAGTCGGCATGGAGGGAGCAACCGGAATTGATTTATCTGTTTGCAAGGCTAACCGCATGCTGAATCTGGATTCGGAAGAAGAGGGAGAATTTGTGGTTTCCTGCGCCGGAGGTGTTCGGGTACAGGCACATATGACGTTTGAGCGAGTACCGGTTTTATTAACGGAAGATAAAGCCCTATACCATGTTGAAATCAGTAAATTGACCGGAGGTCATTCCGGTACGGAAATCATTCATGGACGGGCGAATGCCGTTAAAATTCTGGGATGGGTTTTAAAAAATATACGGGAAGAGGTATCCATGGAACTGGTGGAGCTTGCCGGAGGAACCAAGGACAATGCAATCCCGGTTTGTGCTGATGCCGTAATTTTAGCATCCAGGCAGGATTTTGAGACACTGAAAAAAGTTGAAGAAAGACTGATGGATATGTTTTCTCATCTATATCATAAAACAGATGCACAGGGACGCATTGATATACATGAGCTGACTTTTGATGAGACGAGAAAATATGTGCAAGAGATAAATGACGAAAATACAGAATGCAAAAATAAAATAATCGAAAAAGGGATAGAAAACAAAAATATAAAAATTGGAAAAGTGACAGAGCATATAAACGATGAGATGCAAAAAAAATCGGTGGAATGTGGAGATGGTAAAAACGAGAACGATTGTATCCCGAACCACGCAGAAAATGGCAACACGATTTTTTGTATTGAAGAAGAACGCGCAAAAGACATCATCGCTTTTATATATAGAGCCCCAAATGGTGTACAGGCAATGAGCAGGAGATTAGAAGGTCTTGTAGAAACATCTTTAAACCTTGGCATTATGGAAAGTTCAAAAGAAGAGGTGCGATTTGTTTTTGCCTTAAGGAGTAGTATTTCACAGGAAAAAGAAGCATTGCGACGAGAGCTTTGCGAACTCATACAAAAGCATGGGGGAAGTTTTGAATTGGCCGGTGAGTATCCGGCATGGGAATATAAAGAAAAATCAGATTTGTGTGAGCATATGAAGAAGATTTATCAAAAGCAATATGGGAAAGCTCCGAAAGTGTTGTCCATTCATGCAGGTTTAGAATGCGGTATTCTTGCGGCAAAAAAGCCGGGCCTTGACTGTGTTGCGTGCGGACCGGACATTTTAGATATCCATACAACCAGAGAGCGTCTTTGTATTTCGTCGGTGGAACGTGTATGGAAGTTTATACTGGAGGTTTTGGAAACATTATGAATATCATCTTAATTGGGATGCCCGGAGTGGGTAAAAGTACGGTCGGAGTTGTACTGGCAAAAAAGCTTGGATTGCAATTTATGGATTCGGACCTTGTTATTCAGGAAAAAGAGAGAAAGCTTTTACATGAAATCATTGATGAAAAAGGCTTGGAAGGCTTTTTAGCCCTTGAAGATGAAATCAATGCAAGGATACAATTAGAACAGACGGTATTGGCCACCGGAGGAAGTGCCATATACGGAGAACATGCCATGGAACACTTTGCACAGTGCGGCAAGATTGTCTATTTGTATCTGCCCTATGAAGAACTTGCAGAAAGACTGGGAGACCTGAATGAAAGAGGCGTTGCTATTAAAAACGGACAGACCTTGTACGACCTGATGGAGGAACGTCAGCCTTTATATGAGAAGTATGCTATGGTAAAAATCGATTGCAGTCACAAACAAATCCGTGAAATCGTTGTCGAAATTGCAGAGAAAATAGATAGTAATCATTCATAAATTATTTCTATTATAATCATGATTTAGCGTGATTGTAAAATGATTATCAAATGACGTTGTATAATTGCTGAACTTTGTACTGATCCTGATATCATTGTTTTATCATCATCGCATTATTTATATAAGAATGATTTGAAATATCACTTATTTTCCTCAGATAAAAACCTTGCGCGCTTGACGGCATCTTTCCCATAGCGGTCACGGATCTGATCAATCGCTGCATTTAATTTGCTGAACTTTTCATTTTGTTCGGATTGAAACAAATCATATTGTACATAGTTTTCGGATGTGGCTTTTGAAGTCTGTACTCCTAATAAACGAATGGGAGAAAAATCCCAAAGCTCGTCAAAAAGCCTGCATGCATGCTGATAGATTTCTTCTGTGATGTCAGTTGTTGAGGGAAGGGAAATCTGTTTGGAGCTGTGTCTAAAATCCGCATCCACGATATTGACGCTGACAACGCTGATATAGGCGTGGTCTGCACGCAGTCTGGCACCGACGGTTTCGGATAAAGAGAGTAAAATCATGTGAGCCTGTTCCCGGTCGGTTACATCTTTGGGAAGCGTGATAGAATTGCCATATCCTTTATTGGCATCTTCTTTATCACGCAAATTGGTCTCATCGATTCCGTTTGCGGATTTCCACATGTCCTCGCCGTGCTTTTTGAAATGCTTTTTTAGCAATTCGACATCTGATTTGGCAAGGTCACCGATTGTAAAAATCCCCAGATCATGTAGATGTCTGACGCTGGACTTGCCGACAAACAACAAATCAGAAACCGGAAGCGGCCACATTTTCTGCTCGATTTCATCTAAAAAAAGCGTGTGTACTTTATCCGGTTTTTCAAAGTCGGAAGCCATTTTGGCAAGAAGCTTATTGGATGAAATACCGATGTTTACGGTAAAACCGAGTTCCTCTTTAATCATATCTTTTAATTGATGCGCAAAATTAACAGGATCTCCGTAAAGAGCCTTGGTGCCGGAGAAATCGCAGAATGCCTCATCAATACTGAATTGCTCCACAACCGGCGCGAAACGTCGCAACAAATCGATAAACGCATTGGATTTTTCGACATATAAAGAAAAATTGGAGGGATAGACTTTAAGACCGGGACATTTTCGCCTTGCCAAAGCCAAAGGCTCGGCTGTGCTTATGCCACATTTTTTGGCTGCATCGGATTTTGCAAGTACAATGCCGTGGCGCTTCTCTTCATCACCGCCGATGACGGAAGGTATGGTTCTGATATCAAGTTTTTCACCTAATGTTTCCAGACGGTAAACCGATTCCCAGGATAGAAATGCGGAATTCACATCTATATGAAAAATTACAGGCTCTGCCATGCTCATTGGTACCTCATGTTTCTTTTTTTTCATTATACGTATATTTTATCAAACGATAAAGATAAATTTTCAGATAATTTCCGTCCGGCCCCAGTTTGCGTTCCGGATGCCATTGCAGTCCCAAAATGGGAAATTCACGATGAATAAAGCCTTCGATGGTTCCGTCCGATGCATGCATAAAGGGGTATAATTCGGGTGAGGTCTGTTTTATGCATTGGTGATGGGCGCTATTGATGTAATTTGGCATCTGTCTGTGAAAAACCGCTTCTAAAATCGGATATTGAGGTGAAATTTCATAGTTACAGCTATGGTGGTTGTCAAAACCGCTTTGTGACTGATGCAATAAGAGCCGGTCTGGTGGCATGTTTTGCATTAGCGTTCCGCCCAGTGCCACATTTATCAGTTGTAAGCCTTTGCAAATTCCAATAATCGGTTTTCTTTTATTTTTAAAATATTGAAAATAAGCAAGCTGCACATAATCGAGTTCTTCATCGATATTGCGACTTCCAAGGTTTGCTTCACCAAGTATTTTGGGTGAAATATCACCGCCACCCGGTAAGATTAATAAATCAACCAAAGATAAAATGTGAGCGGTTTTATCGTGATTGTTTTCTGCTTCATAAAGCAGATCTGTTTTATCTGTTACAATGGGAATGTAACCCGGAAACGTGATTGCCTGCGAATAGTTTTTGGTATCACTTTCGTGTCCGACAATTAAGATAAAGTGAATTGCCATAGATTACCCTTTTTTGATAAACTTATGTTAATATATGATGATTCTTATGAAAAGTTGTGTTATACTTGTTGAGAAACATTATGGACTGACGTTTGTCAGAGAGAATTAGGAAAAAGAGGGTATTGGTATGTTACAGGAAGTATTTGAATTATTGATGAAAGTGCATGAGGGAATGCACATCGTATCCATTGGTTTATTGGATGGAACGACTATTCAACGTAAGCATGATACAAAGGGTAGTAGTGATACGGTTGTGGAACTGAAGTTAGAGAAGATGGATGTCGGATATGTCACATTCAGTAAGCATACATGCAACAGCTATATCAACAATCAGGGACAGGTTACCAGTCAGACGGATTTCCATAGTGTTCTTGCCATCCCATACAGCAATATTTCCTATGTGGAATTCTCATATGATGAAGAATAAGACAGGAATCATACATGACGATTGCGGATTATATAGCGATAAAAAAAGAACAGAATACAACCATGTGTGCGGCTGTTTTGTACCCTGACGGAGAAGTCGAAGAGTGTGTCACAAGTCATCTTAAGACATTGATGGATCGGTTGGGAGAAGGTGCATGGGATCAAATTCCAAAGGATGAATCGCCTCTGTTTTGGCTGACAGGACTTACAGGAGCTGTCCTGATTGATTATGAAAATCAGGTCTATAGCGAGGCATTGAGTGATGAGCAGGAAAACGGTTTAAAAGAGATGTATGCTTGCGGGATTTTGACAGAGCATCCCTGTGTCATTCATTTTGGAAATGAGCCACTGGGGATACGCAAATAAAGCTGACGGAAGAAAAGCAGCCGGAAGAAAAAGATAGAAGATAAACCGGATAGAAAACGGAATAAGAATAAGTTGATAATTATTTCAAAAAAAGGCAAAAAAATAAGTCAAAAAAATAAGGCAAAAATAAAGCAAAAGAAAAATCGCCCGGACTGTATGTAAGAATACAGCTTGGACGATTTATTTTGTTTTGATATTACTGTGCCGGTTGTATTACCGGCTAATTAATATGTACATCGGTAGGTGGCGGAGATTATATTACCGACTAATTGGCCGGTGTTGTTGCTGTGGTATCTGCCTGTGTGTCAGTTGATGTATCGGCTGGCGTGTCCGCTTGCATGTCAGATGAATTATCGGCTGGTGTATCAGTCGATGCATCTGTCGGTGTATTGGCTGAATTGTCAGCTGGTGCGTCTGCGGGGATATCCGTTGTTATATCTGCCGGTGTCTCGATTGGTGTAGCGGGTTCCGGATCTTTGGTAACCCAGCGATAAAAGAATGCATGATTTCCTATCATGTTGTATTCTGCAATCCGATAATAATCCGCATAATACTTTGTCATAAAAAACAGATAGTCTCCAACCCGTGCTCCGTTTAAGACTTCCTGTGCAGCCTGCATACAGGTGCTGTTGGGGCCTTTGGCGATAATGAGTTCTACTTTTCCGGAACGGTATGAGGCAAACTGGTTGGTTTGCGTAATGACGCCTATGACGCTGTTGGGGAAGACCGAACTTTTGACACGGTTCATGATGACGGTTCCGACCGCCAGCTTTCCGGTATAGGATTCACCGTCTGCTTCAGCCTGTATTGTGGCGGCAAGCCATTCCAATTCGGAAGCGGAAGCGGCATAAGAGCCGGAAAAGTCTTCTTTGATTCCGTTTGCCGCCATTTCAGCCTGCTGTTTTGCAATCTTTTGTGCCAGTTCTGCCTGTGCGGCGGCCTGTTGAGCCTGCAGACTGGCCATTTTTTTATCCAGTTGTTTCATCTGTTTATCATAATCCTTGAGCTTTTCATTTTCGTTTGCAAGCTCATCGTTTGTGTCGGATAACTCACCTTTTACTTTCTGGGTGAGATCGGCAAGCTCGGATTGTTTACCGTCCAGTTCGCTTTGATAACTGTCCAGTTGGGTCTGTCTTTCTTCCAATTTTTCCGCCTTTTTGGAAATCTCATCCTGAATGGAACGATAAGAATCCATTAAATTCCGCTCGTACTGGATAAAGGCAGAAACGTATTCGGCCTTTGTCAGAAAATCTTCCATGGAAGAACTGTTGTATAAAAGCATGATCATAGAATCCCGGCTGCCGTTTTCATAGGAAGCCTTCAGGCATTTTTTCAGATTCTCATATATCTGTTTTTCTTCTGCCTGAGCCTGAGACAGCTCGCTGTTTAAAGAGACTATCTCCTGGGAGGTTTCCTGCAGGGATTCCTGAACTTTTGTTATTTCACTGTTGATGGTACTCATCTGCGATGCATAACCCGCATAGATATTTTGCAAATCTTTCGACTGATCAGAAAGCTCATCAACATTGTCTTGTGCATTTTCCTGTTGTTCCTTTAACCGCTCCATCGCGTCCTGCGTTTCTTTTTGCTGCGCTTCTAAATCCGTAATGGTATCTTCCAATTCGGTGGCAAAAACAGGTGTGGCAGAGGCAGATGAAAAAGCCGATGACAAAGCCAACGCTGTAAGGATTGCGGTTAACCGGTATTTGTTAGAAATCTTATACATGGCAACTCCTTTGTTATATTTTAGTCGTTTTTCGTATTTTTTGTCAAATTGCAACAAATTTTAACAAAAAAATAAATGATTGTTAAAGTTGATTGGTGGTCTAAGGAAAATCTTCTTTGTATGATAGGTATAAAGAAATGTTAAAAATAATTGCAAAGGTGGGAAAAATATGAGAAAGTACTATTTAGACAACATCAGGTGGATGACTGTGGTATTGGTCGTCATTTATCATGTGATTTACATGTTTAACGGGGTTCAGCTTTTTGGAGTTATCGGACCATTTTCGAAAGTTCAGTATCAGGATGCTTTTCTGTATCTGGTATATCCCTGGTTTATGACACTGTTATTCGTCGTGTCCGGCATGAGCGCGAGATATTATCTGGAAAACCATTCCGTCAAAGAATTTATCAAGACGCGGACGCGCAAATTGCTGGTGCCTTCTACTATCGGCTTGTTTGTTTTTCAATGGATTCTGGGATATTTCAATATGAAAATAGGCGGTGCCATGGATTCTATGGCGGCAGTTCCCAAGGTAGTCTTGTATTTTATCATGGTTATGAGCGGCATCGGTGTTTTGTGGTATATCCAGACGCTCTGGGTTATATCTTTAGTGCTGGCACTTGTGAAAAAAATCGAAAAAGACCGCCTTTATAAATTGGGTGCAAAATGTAATATCTGGGTTCTTTTATTTTTCACAGTGCTCATCTATTTTGCGGCACAGATTTTGAATACACCCATGATTACGGTCTATCGCTTTGGCATTTATGGAGCCGGATTTTTTATCGGTTATTTTGTCTTATCTCATGATGAAGTCATAGAGCGATTAACCAAATTTTGGCTTCCGCTTTCAATCGCAGCTTTCGGTTTGGGAATTGCCTATACGGTGATTTATTTTGGAGAAAACTACGCAGCAGAGCCGGTCATCAACAATGTGATGGCTTGTGTATTCTGCTGGATTGCCATTTTAGCAGTCTTGTCCGTTGTGAAAAAGTGGGGCGACAAGACCAATCCGTTGTGTGCATTTATGACGAAGAAATCCTGGGGATTATACATGTTCCACTATCTTCCGATCGCGGTATTTGGTTATTATCAGCACAATTATTTCCCGAATATGCCTGCAATCCTGGTTTACCTGATTTCAGCCATTGCAGCCTTTGGCGGAGCCTTGATCCTTTATGAAATCATCAGCAGAATCCCGGTTGTCAGATGGTGTGTACTTGGATTGAAGAAAAGGAGCCTGTGATAGGATATACAAACTTACTCAGCCATATACATATAAAAAAATAGACGGAGGATGGAACCATGTTTTGTGAGAATTTATCCTATTTAAGAAAAATGAATAAACTCAGTCAGGAAGAACTGGCAGAAAGACTGGATGTGTCCAGACAGACCTTGTCCAAATGGGAAGCGGGCGAATCACTTCCTGATATTGAAAAATGTCAACTCTTGGCCTCTATCTTTGACGTTTCCTTAGATGAGTTAGTCAGCTATGATTCGGAGCGGAACGGTTTGCCGATACCGCCCAAAGGAAAGCATGTTTTCGGAATTGTTACGGTCGGAGACAAGGGACAGATTGTAATTCCGGCAAAAGCCAGGAAAATCTTTCAGATTGAATCCGGAGACCAGCTGATTGTGTTGGGGGATGAAGGCTCGGGGATTGCGATTATCAAAGAAAAAGAATTTCTTGCCATGGTGAAGCTTTTTCAGAAAAAGTAATAAAGACAGTTGAAACCGGGCATTATTTTTGTTCGCTTATGCCGAAACAGGCTTGTCTCTATATTGATTTGGTGTAAAATAGGAGTTGGAGTATAAAATCAAATAAAAGACGATCAGATGAGAGAAGACCAAATGAAAGACGAACAGATAAAAGAAGACCGCAAAAAAGCGGAACGGGCAAAAATAGAACAGAAAATAGAAGCGCGAAAAAAAGAAAAAGAAGAGTTGCATGAAGAACTTCTTGTAGGAAAACAGGAATTAAAAAAAGCATTTGCCGAGACCATTGATCCGAATGGAGATAAAAAAATATCGTTGCAGGAAATTTTCGGTGAGATGTTTTCCATTAAAAAAGATGTGGCTGACAAAGCACAGATCAGAGAAAGTCTGGTAAGTGGTGGGCATGTATCGGGAACGAATATGTGTCTGTTAGTCCTTGCTATCCTGATTGCTTCCATCGGATTAAATGTCAACTCCACGGCTGTGATTATCGGAGCGATGCTGGTTTCACCATTAATGGGGACCATACATGCATTTGCTTATGGAACGGCAACTTCGGATTATGTACTGGCTATGCGTTCTATGCTGGGATTTTTGATGCAGATTTTGATCAGTCTCTGTGCATCTACCCTGTATTTTTTGATTTCCCCTTTATCGGACGCCACTTCAGAATTGCTGGCAAGGACACAGCCCACCATTTGGGATGTGATGATTGCCATTTGTGGTGGTATTGCCGGCATTATCGGCGTTACCCGTAAGGAAAAAACAAATGTCATCCCCGGTGTCGCAATCGCAACGGCATTGATGCCGCCGCTTTGTACCTGTGGATACAGCATTGCACACGGTCAATGGAAAATGCTGTTGGGAGCGGGATATTTATTTGCTGCCAATTCCTATTTTATTTATTTGTCGGCTCTTATCATCCTGATTATTCTGGGCGTGCCCAAGGTAAAAAACGTTGATCCCAAGCGCGCGAAAAAAAGGAAACGAGCTTTAATCAGAAATACCATCATCATGATTTTGCCAAGTATCCTGGTTGCCTATTTGATGTTGGAGGAAGCTGCGGAGGATGAAAAGACGTTGACCGGTTTTGAAACAGCCATAGATATCCAAGAGCTGACGGATGAAATGACCGTTCTTTTCCCGGAAATAACCGGTATTTCTATCGGACAGCTTGAGGAACTGGATGAAGATGGCAATCCGGTACAGAAAAAAGTGATTATACTGGAAACCGATGCCGACCCAGAATCGGAAGAGTATCAGCAGGATGCTGCACAAATCAAGAACTGGCTGGCGGCAAGGTATGAAGATTATGTGGTTGAGATGAGATAAGAAAAATGAGCAGAAATCTTACGACTTTGTGTTACATCGAAAAGGAACACCAATATCTGATGTTGCACAGAATCAAAAAAGAACAGGATATTAATAAGGACAAATGGATCGGTATCGGCGGACATTTTGAAGAAGATGAAACACCTGAAGAATGCCTTTTACGTGAAGTAAAAGAAGAGACGGGACTGGTTTTAACAAAATGGAAGCTGAGGGGAATCATTACCTTTATGTCCGATGAATTTCACACGGAATATATGTTTCTTTATACTGCCGATGCTTTTACGGGAGAACTGATAGAGTGCGATGAAGGCGTGCTGGAATGGGTTGACAAATCGGAGGTTTTTCATTTGCCAATCTGGGAAGGCGACAAGATATTTTTTAAATTGCTGGAGACTTCTTCGGAGTTTTTTTCTTTAAAACTGCGATATGAAGGAGAAAAACTGGTGGAAGCGATATTGAACGGTTCAGAAGATCTGATTGGAGATAAAAATGATACGTAGCATGCGAAACGAAGAATTTGATTTCGTTTACTCTTTTATGGAAAAAAGCTTTCCGTTAGATGAATACAGACCCTACGAGGAACAGAAAGCTCTGCTTTCTGACAAAAGATATAGCTGCTATGTTTTGCCTGATGTAAAAACCGATGTGATACAGGGATTTGCCATGATCTGGCGATTGAATGATTTTGCTTTTATCGAGCATCTGGCAGTAAATCCAGAATTGCGAAATCAGGGTTTGGGCGCTACGCTATTAAAAGAACTTGAGGCGTTATTGGATTGCACGATATGCCTGGAAGTGGAATTGCCGGAAACGGAAATGGCAAAGAGAAGGATTGGTTTTTATCTACGAAACGGCTTTTTTTATAACGATTATCCCTATGTGCAACCGCCGATATCAAAAGGTCGCAATCCCATTGAACTGCGCATTATGACATGGGGAAAAGAAATCTTAGAGGATGAATTTTTGCATATAAAGACGCTGATACACAGAGAAGTTTATAAAGTCTGATTGTATGAAAACGCGAATGAAAACGCGAATATTATCATCTGGAAAATGCAAAATAGT
>JAEDFR010000126.1 GCA_016297945.1 Lachnospiraceae bacterium
GTAAAAAATGCAATCACACATTTGATGATTCAGCCGGCTTTTGCCCGGATTGCGGAGAGAAGCTTCAGATCATCAGGTATGAAGAACCCAAAAAAACTCCAAAGTTTTTAGGAGCTATAAAAAACAAATCTGAAGAATGTGATAATAATTCCAAAACAGTGACACGTTATTTTGCCGCTATTGCATCTATAATTGGATTTATTGTGGCATGGTATATAAGTACGACAATTGGATTCGGTTTTGCGATAGTCGGTGTTTTATACGGAGTATTTTCAAAGAATACGGTGAATAAAGTGGTATCTCTTGTTGTCGGTATTATTACAATTTTACTTTGTTTTATGGTAGGGTTCTAAATTGTGAATAAGGGGGTGTCTAGGGGCCGGGTTCCTGTGGTATTCCGAATGCGGTATTTCCATTGGCAATTATTATGGCGACATTCATTGGATATCTTCTTCCGGCAATCAATGGGTATTGTCTACAGTTAGAACTTTTGATGGCAGCAAAAAAACTTGGTCTGGTCGATATGGAACGATTAAAAAAGCAGGGGATAAGTTCCTCTTGAAATATGAGCCTGATTCTTGTATAATGTTGAAAAAATTAAAAAAGCATTCTTTGATTTCCGATGAGGGAGATGAAAGGATGCTTTTTCTTTTTAAAGGTGGGAATGGATATGCGTACATTAGAGACAAATGACTGGATATTGCTGAACAGTATTATCTATAAAATTTATACGATAGAAAATCTGAATGAGATGCGTAAGCAGTTTCTGGAACAGATGAAGATGCTGATTGATTTTGACAGTGCAGATTTTTATCTGGCAGCAAAAGACGGAGATAATAAGCTGACGGCACCTGTTTTTTACAATTGTGATGAGGACATGTCAGAAGCTTATGACAGGATTGACTACAGCAGAGGCATCCTGTATAGCGGTAAAATGCTCATTTACAGAGAGACAGACATTATTTCGGATGAAGTTCGAGTTGAGACAGAATATTATAAAAGAGTGTATAAACCGAATAACTGGCATTTTTCATTGCAGATGGTCCTTGCAAGGCAAAAAGAATTTGTGGGAGTTGTCACCTTTTACAGAACGATCGGTAAAGACAATTTTGAATATGATGATATATTTATCCTTGATCTGCTCAAAGATCACATGGCATTTCGCTTGTATGAGAACAAGAAAAACGGAAGTCCTTTGGAGGAAAAACTGACAGTTACTGAAGCTGTAGAGATGTATGGTCTTACGAGACGGGAACATACCATACTGAAAATGTTGATGAACGGCATGGATCATTATCAGATATGTGATGAGTTAACGATTACGGACAATACATTGAAGAAACATATTTTAAATATTTACAGGAAGCTTGGTATCAATAACCGGGTTCAAATGTTTAAAATGATCAAAGAAAAAGAGTGAATATACTTAAAAAGTAGTATAAAAATGGTTCGTTTTGTGAATTGAATTGTTTTATTGAATGGATTAATATTCATAGTATTAAAACAGAAACAAGCAAAGAGGCTGTCAGATATGACAGTCTCTTTTTGTGTAATAAGGAGGAATCAGCATGAAAGAATTGGTTATGATCATCAGACCTGAAAAATTAGAGGAAGTTAAGAAAATTTTGGATGATATCAATTGCGGCGGAATGACATTATCAACGGTCATGGGATGTGGAACACAGAAAGGTGCAACCGGTGAAAAAAGTGTCAATGAAATCAAAGGATTTAAGACAACCATCAATCTTCTTCCAAAGATCCGTGTTGAGGTTGTTGTCGATGACAAGTATGTTGAACCGATTATTATGAAAGTCAGTGAGATCTGTGCGACAGATCATGTGGGTGACGGAAAGATCTTTGTTCGAAATATTGAAGAGGCCGTTCGTATCCGGACAGGTGAGAGAGGATTAAAGGCTCTCTAGTATCAATAATCAGAATTGAGGTGATCGTGTGGGTTATATTGTTGAATTAGATGGTGTAAATAAAATATACGGAACAAATCATGTTGTGAAAGATTTGGAATTAAAGGTTGAAGAAGGTGAGTTCCTGACATTGCTCGGCTCTTCCGGATGCGGAAAGACAACAACGTTAAGAATGATCGCAGGATTTGAAGAACCATCCAGTGGGAGCATTAAAGTTGAAGGGGAATCTATTGAGGAAAAACAGCCTTTTGAGAGAAATGTTAATACAGTTTTTCAGAGTTATGCCTTATTTCCGCATAAGACGATCTTTGACAATATTGCGTATGGACTGAAAATGAAAAAGGTGCCTAAGAACGAAATTAAAGAACGTGTAACAGAGATGATGAAGTTGGTACAGCTCGAAGGTTTTGAAAAGCGTTATCCAAGTCAGTTATCCGGCGGACAGAAACAGAGGGTGGCCATAGCAAGAGCTCTGATTAACAAACCGAGAGTTCTTTTGCTGGATGAACCGCTTGGAGCTTTGGATTTAAAGTTAAGAAAACAGATGCAGCTGGAACTGAAACGTCTTCAGAAAAGATTGAACATTACATTTATCTATGTGACTCACGATCAGGAAGAAGCACTTACCATGAGTGACCGGATCGCTATTATGCACGATGGTATTCTTGATCAGCTTGGCACACCTTCTGAAATCTATGAATCGCCAAAAACAAAATTCGTTGCTACTTTTATTGGTGAGACAAATATTTTTGATGGAACAATCAGTTATATTCAAGATAATAATGTTCAGGTTATGGTAGAAAACGGATTTATTTCAGGTGTCGGTGAGCGTTTTAAATTTGGCGAATATATTACCGTATCTGTTCGTCCTGAAAAAATGAAATTTGCAGAAGAGCCCGTAGATGGTTTTGGAATTATAGGAATCGTTAAGGATTATGTATATGTTGGCTCTGTAATCAAATGTATTGTTACACTTCCAAATGGAAATGAACTTAAAATTGAACGATTAGCCGGTGAAGAACTTCCGGTACTCGGTTCAAGAATTTATCCATATTGGAATAAAGAAGATGCGGTACTCATACATAATCATGAAAATGCAATATTTGAAGCACTGGAAAATATTGTACTGGCATAGGAGGCGGCATATGGCAAAAAAACATTCAAAACATGAGTGGAAATCCAATACACTTCCGGCTTTGGTTATGGTTGGTCCGGTGACCTTGCTTTTAGTATTTCTGATCGCTATACCGCTTCTCTATGTCGGAGTTATGAGTTTTTGCTCAACAGATCAGTACTATAATGTTGTTTTTGAATTTACAACAGCAAACTACGCAAAGCTCGTCAGTCCGGAATATATCCGTATTTATGGCCAGTCGATTCTGATAGCCCTGATGACAACGATTTTATGTATACTTATTGGATATCCGTTTTCTTATATTATTGCCAGAACAAAAAGCAAGAGAAAACAGCTATTGTATATGCTTGTCATTATTCCGTTCTGGACGAACTCATTGATCCGTATTTATGGATGGCGAACATTTCTCGGAACAAACGGATGGCTCAATACAGCACTTCAGTTTCTGCATGTAATCGATGAGCCGATCAACTTTTTGTATAACAGAGGAACAACGATTCTTGGTATGGTTTACTGCCTGATTCCGTTTATGATCCTTCCGCTTTATACGGCGATTGAGAAACTGGATGGAAGTCTTCTGGAGGCATCCTCTGATCTTGGTGCCCGTCCGGTATCAACATTTTTTGAAGTTATTCTTCCGATGACATCCAGTGGTATTTTTTCAGGAAGTATTATGGTATTTATTCCTTGTCTTGGATATTTCTTTGTATCCAATATCCTTGGCGGAGGAAACTCGGATGTGATCGGTAACCTGATCGAGCGACAGTTTAAGAGTGGAAATAACTGGCCGTTAGGTGCGGCACTGTCCATTATACTTATAGTAATTACGTTGATTTTAGTAAAAATTTACCAGAAGGCCGGCGGTGATATGGACAGTCTGGGTGTATAGGAAAGGTTGGTGGTAAAGGTGAAAAGAAAAAAAGTTGTACATATTATTTTTTGCGCTTTGGTTTATATTTTCTTGTTTCTTCCAATCGCGGTTATTGTTGTTAATTCAATGAATGCGACGACCAGCAAACCTTATCTTACATGGAAGGGCTTTACCTTTGACTGGTATATAAAACTGTTTGAAAATGATGCCTTGCTTGGATCCTTCGGAAATACAATGATTATTGCAGTGCTCAGTACGATCATCGCTACGATTATCGGTACCCTCGCAGCTGTAGGAATGTATAAATACAAATTTAAAGGAAAAGGAATCATTAATGGATTGTTATATATTCCGGTTGTCATTCCTGAAATTGTACTTGGTATTTCGCTGCTGACGATTTTCGCAAAAGTGAATATTCCGAGAGGTATGCTGACGTTGGTCCTGGCCCATGTGACGTTTTGTGTTCCGTTTGTTATTTTTAATGTGCGGGCAAGGCTTTCCGGTTATGATAATTCGATTGAAGAAGCAAGTATGGATCTGGGTGCCAATCGTATTGTTACTTTTTTTGAAGTGACATTGCCGGTACTGGCTCCCGGAATCGGAGGCGGCGCATTGCTTGCCTTTACATTATCCATTGATGATGTTATTATCAGTTATTTTGTCAACGGACAGACAAAGACGTATCCGTTAAAGGTTATGGAAAGTATCAAGAGCGGTGTGGCACCGGATGTGAATGCACTCTCTACATTGATTTTAATTGCAACAATTGGACTTGTTATTTTGACACAGAGTAATATATTGAGCAGGAGGAAAAAATTATGAAAAAAAGATGGTTATGTATGTTTATGGCATCTGCAGTGGCAGCAAGTATGCTGACAGGATGTGGCGGTTCATCCAAGAGTGAAGCTGCGAATGGTGAGTTAAATGTTTTTGTATGGACAGAATATGTTCCCGAGTCTGTATTTGATGCATTTGAAGAGGAAACAGGGATTAAAGTGAATGTTTCAACCTATTCGTCAAATGAAGATATGCTTTCAAAAGTAAAATCCGAGTCAGAAGGAACTTATGATATTGTTCTGCCGAGTGATTACATGATTGAACTTATGATTGCTCAGGATATGCTTGAGGAATTAGACCAGGAAGCTTTGACGAATCTTTCAAATATCAATGATGTCTATCTGGATCCTTCTTATGATCCGGGCAATGTTTATACGGTGCCGTATCAGGGTGGTGTGGCAGCTATTGCAGTCAATACATCAAAGGTTGATAAAGAGCTTACAAGTTATGATGATTTATTTGATCCTGATCTTGCGGGACAGCTTGTTGTCCTGGATGATTACCGTGCGGTGATCGGAATGACAGCAAGAAGTATGGGATACAGCATGAACGAGACAGATCCGGCTGTTTTATCAGAAATCGAGGAAAAATTACTTACTTTGAAAAACAATATTGCTTTATTTGATTCTGACAGTCCGAAAAGTGCCATGATTTCAGGTGACTGTTCCGTGGGAATGATCTGGAGTGCTGAAATTGCACTGTCTATGGAAGAAAATCCGGATATTGAAGTCGTTTATCCGGAAGAGGGACCTTATGTATTTATGGATAACTGGGCAATTCTTAAAGGAAGTAAAAATTATGATAATGCTATGACATTTATTAACTATATGCTT
>JAEDFR010000127.1 GCA_016297945.1 Lachnospiraceae bacterium
CATGCTCACAAAGTATATATTAAATGCCCGGTTTCAAAACTCAGACTTCGTCTTCGGACAGTTGAAACCGGGCATTATTTTTTGTTCGCTTATGCCGCTAAGAAATGCCAGGAAACCTCGCCAAATTTCGCGGGCAAAGATATATAATTTCTGTTAGGGCGACTGCCTATGTCCCCAAAGTTACGAATAATAAAAAGTGAGAAACGTCGGCAGAGAATAAAGTCTGCAACTGAGGTCCAAAAAACCATATATTCGCATTTTATAATAATCTATATCAGGAACACAAATCCGAAAGAGGATTTTATAATTTCTTAATAAAAAATACGCAAAATATCTGTTGACAATAAAAGTGTGTGGTGCTAATTTAGAATACAGAAAAGATGTTAGCACTCTAATTCGATGAGTGCTAATAAAACGAAAGGCGACTATGGAAGGAAGTGATGGAGTGGAACTTGATGAAAGAAAGATGAAGATCCTGCAGGCAATCATCAAAACGTATTTAGAAACCGGAGAACCGGTTGGAAGTCGTACCATTTCCAAATACACCGATTTAAATCTCAGTTCTGCAACCATCCGCAATGAGATGGCAGATTTGGAAGAGATGGGCTACATTATACAGCCTCATACTTCCGCAGGAAGAATTCCTTCCGATAAAGGATATCGTTTATATGTAGATACTATGATGAGCGATATGGAAGCCCGAATTTCGGCTCGCGACAAAGAAGTGGAAGAGCTAAAGGAGCTGTTAGTCGAAAAAGAAGAAAAGATGGACCACATGTTAAAGCAGGTTGCCAGAACACTTGCGGTCAACACCAATTATGCGACTATGATTTCAGCTCCGAGCTGCAGCGGCAATAAGTTAAAATTTATTCAGCTCTCCCGTGTGGATGCCAGACAACTGGTTGCGGTGGTGGTATTAAATGGAAACATCATCAAAAACAATATTTTAACCATTTCCGAGGAAATGGATGATGAGACACTCTTGAAGCTGAATATACTGTTGAATACGCATTTAAACGGTCTTCCGATTGAAGAAATCAATCTGGGACTGATTGCAAGATTAAAACAGCAGGCGGGGATCCACAGTGATATTGTGGGAGATGTGATTGATGCTGTAGCCGATTCCATTAAATCCGATGATGATTTGCAGATATACACATCCGGAACAAACAATATTTTTAAATATCCGGAATTGGCAGATCAGGAAAGAGCCAGTGAAATTATCAATACATTTGAAGAAAAACAACTGCTCTCAACATTGGTGCAGGATACTTTATCAAAAGAAGAAAAAAGCGGGATCCAGATTTATATCGGTGATGAAAATCAGGTAGAATCCATGAAGGACTGTAGTGTGGTGACTGCCACCTATGAGCTTGGTGAAGGAATGAAAGGTACCATCGGTATTATCGGACCAAAGCGAATGGATTACGAAAAAGTTGTGGATACTATGCATACTTTGATGAGCCAGATGGAAGAATTATACGGAAAAAACAGAAAGGATATGTAGTATAGATATGGCAGAAGATATGAAAAAAGAAGTGGATGAAGAGCTGGCGGAAGGTGTAACAAGTGTGGATGCAGAAGCGACCGCAGAAGAGACAAAAGCGGATGATGTGACAGCCAAAAATCCTTCCCAGACCGAAACAGAAGAGCCTGCTTCATCGGATGCAGAAAATAAAGATGCTCAGACAGACGAAGGTGCCACAGATAAGGATGGAAAAAAATTCTTCGGCAAAAAAGATAAGAAAAAAGATAAGGCTCAGGAAAAAATCGAAGAGCTGGAAGACAAGGTGAAAAGACAACTTGCCGAATTCGAAAATTTCCGCAACCGGAGTGAAAAAGAAAAAACGGCAATGTTTGAAACCGGTGCCAAAAGCGTCATTGAAAAAATCCTTCCGGTCATTGACAACTTTGAAAGAGGTCTCGCCATGATCCCGGAGGAAGATAAAGATACACCGGTTGCAGACGGCATGAATAAGATTTATAAGCAGCTTGTGACAGAGCTTGAAGCACTTGGCGTAAAACCGATTGAAGCTGTTGGTCTTGAATTTGACCCCAATCTCCATAATGCGGTAATGCAGGTTGAATCGGAAGAATACGAATCGGGGGTCATTGCACAGGAACTTCAAAAAGGTTATACCTATCGTGATACGGTGGTAAGACACAGCATGGTAGCTGTAGTACAGTAGACGCATGATGAGATAAATGAAAAAATACATTTATGAAATGATAAAAACATCGCATAAAACCATCACATAAAATAACCACATAAAACAATCGCATAAAACAAAGTAATCATAGGGAGCAATCCTTTTGAAAATAAAAAGCAAATAATAATTATATAAATCGGGTAAACCCAGGAGGTAAAAATTATGAGTAAAATTATTGGTATTGACTTAGGAACCACAAATAGCTGTGTAGCTGTAATGGAAGGTGGTAAACCCACTGTTATCGCAAACCAGGAAGGCGCACGTACAACACCTTCTGTTGTAGCTTTTACAAAAACAGGTGAAAGACTGGTTGGTGAACCTGCAAAACGTCAGGCTGTTACCAATGCAGATAAAACAATCGCTTCCATTAAGAGAGATATGGGTACAGACAATGGACGTACTATTGATGGAAAGAAATATTCTCCTCAGCAGATTTCTGCTATGATTTTGCAGAAATTAAAAGCTGATGCAGAAAACTATCTGGGTGAAAAAGTAACAGAAGCTGTTATTACCGTTCCTGCTTACTTTAACGATGCTCAGCGTCAGGCTACCAAGGATGCCGGCAAGATTGCAGGTCTGGAAGTAAAACGTATTATCAACGAGCCTACAGCAGCAGCTTTGGCTTATGGTCTTGATAATGAAAAAGAACAGAAAATCATGGTATACGACTTAGGTGGTGGTACATTTGATGTTTCCATTATCGAAATCGGTGATGGTGTCATTGAAGTATTGGCAACAAATGGTGATACTTTCTTAGGTGGTGATGACTTCGATCAGAAGATCATTGACTGGATGCTTGCAGAGTTCAAAAAGGCAGAAGGCGTTGATTTATCAACTGATAGAATGGCACTTCAGAGATTAAAAGAAGCTGCAGAGAAAGCGAAAAAAGAGTTATCATCTGCTACCACAACAAATATCAACCTTCCTTTCATCACAGCAACAGCAGATGGACCGAAGCACTTTGATATGAACTTAACAAGAGCAAAATTCGATGAATTAACTGCAGATTTGGTAGAAAGAACAGCTATTCCTGTTCAGAACGCTATGAAAGATGCAGGACTGACCAATGCAGATATCGGAAAAGTATTATTGGTTGGTGGTTCTACACGTATTCCTGCCGTACAGGAGAAAGTAAAACAGTTAACCGGAAAAGAGCCCAATAAATCTTTGAACCCTGATGAATGTGTTGCACTTGGTGCTTCTGTTCAGGGTGGTAAATTAGCAGGTGATGCCGGCGCAGGCGACATCTTATTATTGGATGTTACTCCTCTTTCACTTTCTATCGAAACAATGGGTGGTGTAGCTACCAAATTAATCGAGAGAAATACAACAATTCCGACTAAGAAGAGCCAGGTATTCTCTACAGCAGCAGACAATCAGACAGCCGTTGATATCAATGTATTACAGGGTGAAAGACAGTTTGCAAAGGATAACAAGTCTTTAGGACAGTTCCGTTTAGACGGTATTGCACCCGCTCCGAGAGGAATTCCGCAGATTGAAGTTACTTTCGATATCGATGCAAACGGTATTGTAAATGTATCCGCTAAGGACCTTGGCACAGGTAAGGAACAGCACATTACCATTACAGCAAGTTCCAACATGTCCGATGCAGAAATTGATAAAGCTGTTAAAGAAGCTGCTGAATATGAAGCACAGGATAAGAAGAGAAAAGAAGCTATTGATACCAGAAATGAAGCTGACTCCTTTGTATTCCAGACAGAAAAAGCATTGAATGATGTAGGAGATAAGGTATCAGACAGTGAGAAAGCTGCTGTGGAAGCAGATATTCAGGCTGTAAAGGATATTCTGGAAAAGACAAAAGATCAGGAAATGACAGACAGTCAGTTAGATGAATTAAAAGCTGCTAACGAAAAACTGATGCAGTCAGCTCAGGGTGTATTTACAAAAGTTTATGAGCAGGCTCAGGCTGCAGGCGGTGCTGCAGGCGCAGGTCCTGATATGGGTGCCGGATTTAACAGCACAGCAGGTGCTGCAGATACTTCTGCTGCAGACGGGGATGTTGTAGACGGAGATTATCGCGAGGTTTAATCTATTATGGCTGAACAAAAAAGAGACTATTATGAAGTCCTCGGTGTTGATAAAAATGCTGATGACGCAGCAATAAAAAAAGCATATCGTGTTCTGGCAAAAAAATATCACCCGGATATGAATCCGGGTGATGCAGAAGCCGAAAAAAAATTTAAAGAAGCTTCCGAAGCCTATGCTGTATTAAGTGATCCGGACAAACGGAGACAATATGATCAGTTTGGTCATGCTGCGTTTGACGGAGCCGGCGGAGCCGGAGGTTTTGATTTCAACAGTATGGATTTCGGTGATATTTTCGGTGATCTGTTCGGAGGAATGTTTGGCGGTGGAAGCCGTCGTGCAAACAATGGCCCCATGAAGGGTGCCAATGTCCGTACCAGTGTCAGGGTGACTTTTGAAGAAGCTTGCTTTGGCGTAGATAAAGAACTGGAACTGACCTTAAAGGATGAATGTAAGACCTGCCATGGAACCGGAGCAAAGCCGGGAACCTCCAAAGAAACATGTCCAAAATGTGGAGGAAAAGGTCAGATTGTATTTACCAGTCAATCCTTTTTTGGAACGGTCCGCAATGTACAGACTTGTCCGGATTGCGGCGGTAGCGGCAAAATAATAAAAGAGAAATGTAATGACTGTCATGGTACCGGATATATTGCGAGCAAAAAGAAAATTCAGGTATCTGTTCCGGCAGGAATTGATGACGGACAGAGTATCCGTATCCGTGATAAAGGTGAACCGGGTACAAACGGAGGACCAAGAGGCGATCTGTTAGTTGAAGTACTTGTTTCGAGACATCCGATTTTCCAGAGACAGGATTATAATATTTTTTCAACCGTTCCCATGTCATATGCAGTAGCAGCTCTTGGTGGTGAAATTTTGATTGATACCATTGACGGGCGCGTAGCCTATGAAGTGAAACCGGGAACCCAGACAGATACCAAAGTCCGGTTAAAGGGAAAAGGTGTACCTACTTTACGGGATAAAAATGTTCGGGGTGATCATTATGTGACTTTGGTCGTTGAGACCCCGACAAAGCTTTCTGCCGAAGCAAAGGATTTGTTGAAAAAATTCGATGAAGCAACCGGTAATTCTCTGAATGCGGTAAAAAATCATACCGAGAAAGAATCAAAAGAGAATAAAGAAAGCAAAGACAGTAAAAAGAAAAAAGGATTTTTTAAATAAAACCCTCTTTTCGGATTTGTGTTCCCACTATATTTGTGTCGAAAGTGCGATATATGGGGTTTTGACCTTAGATGCAGATTTTTATCTCTGCCATCGTTTCTCACTTTTTATTATTCGCAACTTTGGGGACATAG
>JAEDFR010000128.1 GCA_016297945.1 Lachnospiraceae bacterium
AACATTGCAGGCTTCCTGAAGGTTGCAGATGCTATGACCGCACAGGGAATTGTGTAGCGAGGAACGAAAATAAGCGCGAATGAAGTGAGCATTTATTTTCGCCCGAGCGTACATGAAATATACGCGTAAGCCTCGAAGAGGCGGCTCTGCGAAGCAGAGGGCGTATATGAATGAAAGAACTGAATTCTAAGATTAAGATGATATGGAGAAGTCCTGGAAATGCTGAATTTTCGGGACTTTTCTTTTATGTATTGACAGACATGCGAATTGTCAGCGCGGATAAATGCAATAATATTGTTCCATTTTTGATGTGAGAGTAAAGATTAGAAAATAAATACCGATAAACAGAATATAAACGAAATGGATTTCGGATTATTTCTCACGGATTGAGATACTTAGAGATATAGTATGGGTATACTATATCTATTTTGGCTATTCTGTATGTCATTTCTGACAAATATTCCTTGAATCCAAATAATTATGAAACCGTGTGTGTACTACACATTGTTTATATGGGGTGTCTGGCATGTCTGGGCACCCTGCAAAGAAAAAGGATTTGCGTATTAGATCAAGGAGGATTAACAGAATGAGCGATATGAATGTAAGCAGTGCAATAAACACATTTGCTAGTTATCAGTCAACAGCTAGAAACACAAATAGGACAACCACAAAAACAACTGCTACAGCATCCAAAGGAGCAACAGATACTGTAGATATTTCGCAGAAAAATGAGGGGAAGCTTTCAAGTAAAGCGCAGGAGTATTTAAAGTCTTTGCGTGAAAAATATGGAGATTATGATTTCCTTGTTGGAAATAGTACGGATGATTTGAAGACTCTTTCAAAAAGTGGTAGTAAAGAGTTCTCTGTTATTTTTTCAAATGCGGAGATTGAAAAAATGGCAACCGATGAAAAATATGCTGCAGAGAAAATGCAAGGCGTAGAGGGTGCAGTTAAGATGTGCCGAAGAATATGCGAAGAGAATGGCTATGTTTCAGCTTTTGATGCAATGAAGGCAGGCAATGGGACTGTTAATAAAATTGGCATTGTTACAGATGATAATGGAAACATGAAATTCTTTGCTGAATTGGAAAAATCTTCGGATAAACAGAAAGAACGCATAGAAAAATATAGAGAAAAGAAGGCTGAGGAAAGGAAAGAAGCCGAGAAAAATGTATCGAAAAAGAGTCCATATGAAAAAGAAGAAAAAGATTCAGTTAAGAGAACCACAGTAGAAGCCGACTCTATGGAAGAATTAATTGAAAAAATTGGAAATATTGATTGGAACAATGTTTCAGACAGTAAATCGGGAGACAGATTTGACTTTTCTGTATAGGCAAAGGGGGAAATATTATGGCAATTAATATATTAGGTTTAAATGCGACAGAGGCCACATTAGTTAAGAATTCATCTCCTATCCGTTCTTATAGGTTAGGAAATCAGGACGAAATAAAGAATAGATTAAATCAGGCAAAAGAGAATGGAGAAGTGAAGGATTTACTTCAATTGTCAGGAGTAAGTTCATTAAAAATAAACGAATCCAATCTAAGAAAGACAGGAGCAGACTATTCGGTTGATGCATTCTTTAGAAAAGATATGCCTAAAATGCAGAATGGGGATGGAACTTATAGTATATCAGGAGTTACATTTACAGAGGATGAACTTCAAAAGGCGCGTAATTATATGAAAGCTGCAGTTGCAGAATTGCCGGGTGGTGGAACATTGGAGTATGCAGATTATGCAAAAATGGCAATTGCTGAAAATTCTGTAAACTCTTTCGCAAAAGATAATTTTTCCAAAGAGCAGCAGGATGTGATTGCTGTAGCCATGAAGGAATATAATGCAGGTCTTGAAGAACTACAGGAACAAATATTATCAAAGGACAATGTTGTTTCAAATAATTATGGCGAACTCTCAAAATATTATGGAAAGAGTATAAAAATGGATCAGGCAATGGTTGAAAATATTAATAAGCTGAAGGAGGAACTTAGTCGTATTACGGGAAGAGCGTATAAAAAATCAGAGGTTGGAGATGCCCCGGGTATTATCTCTTCTGCTACAAATAGTGAATTAATATCTAATATCAAGGATACCTTTTCAAATGTGGATTTTAATGATAGGGCTGCTGTTGATGATGCAATGAAAAAATATAGGGAACTGGTTCGTCCGGCATATGATGCTTCAGGAAGATTATTGAGAAATGATAACTCATTATATGATGATACGAACACATTTGCTAAGTTGATTGAAAAGATGAAAATGAGTCTATCGGCAACACATGTTGATTTTTCAGTATAATTTTTTTATATAAAAATAAGATTTGAAAAATGCTGAATGGTATCTGTTTTTTTCTTAAATAATAAGATTTATTATTTGAATAGATAATAGATTTTAATATGTTATATAAAGAATTTTCATTAATATGCCGATATACTATTTACAAGGATGGCACTGTATTTCAAAGGATTGAATTTGAGATGCAGTGCCTTTTTATTTTCTTATACCACTGGGACCTTTCGGGCAGTGGTGCAGTCATGACTGACAGACTGACTGCAGGAAGGAGGACTATATGTCAATTGCAGGATTAGGAACTTACAGTAGTTCCGGTTATTATTACAAAGCAGTAACCAAAAGTAGAAGTGGTTCGTTCTCAAACGTATCGGATGATTATTTGAGTAAAGAAATTCCAAAAGATGATCCGATGCACGACTTCAAGGAAGCAGTAAGGAAGGCGGTTACATCTTCGCCCTATTGTAAATGTATTATTGCGAATATTAAGACAGAAGAGTTATATGCTTCTCAGAATGATGCAGGGGAAATGGCTTATTCCTATGAAAAGACAGAGCAGAGCTTTCAGGTATTTATTAAGTACGATGGACATGATAAGACATATTCTGTGAAAGGGTATGATAAAGATGGCAATCCATTTGAAAAAGATATTAATCCGGAAGAAGTTGATCCTGAATATGCAGATTTTCCGGAGTTTTCAACTCTTTGTATGTATTTTGAACATACAGAACAAACCTCTGAATTTTTAGCGGATGATTATTTTGATACCGATGACATTTTGGAAAAAATGAATTATTTAGAAAAAGTGAATTATTTCAGAAATGAAAATGTCATGGATAAAGCAAAGAGTATGATTGATTATGCGAATCGATTATTTGATGATTTTCGTCAAATGATGAATGCGAAAGAGGATATCAACTCTTTGTTTGAACCCTATTTTATGAAATTCTTGTCTATGGATATCACACAGATAGAGCAATCAGAAGAACCGGATGTAACGGATAGATTAAGTGATGTGCATTCCAGTGAAAAAATACAGGAAGAAAAGGCAGAGGATGAGCAGGTTACTCCTCTTGGAATTGGCTTTGCAAATGCTGGGACAATGGGATATGGGATGTCGGCATCTCTAGTTACGAAACCGGGAAGTGATGATACAATCATTCGCGTGAAAGTTGCAACCGGAAGTGGGAGTGAAACGATAGATGTGAACTTATCAAAATTTGATCCCAAGAATGCAACGCCGGTGGAAATGTTTGCATATTGCCAGTATAAGGATGCTAATGGAGAAGGTGTAAATAGCAAATGGGGAAGCTGGAATGCCATGAAGTCGGTTATGTCTCCAACTGATGGCGCAGATTTTGGTTCGCTTGATAATATCATGAATAAGAAAATGAATTGGACAGATGCTTTGGCAAAATCTAAAACCATTCTTGAAAATGAAAAGACGAAAGAAACAATAAGTGCTGCAGATCTTCTGAAGCTATTTGAGGAAACACATACCCTTACTGCACAAGAATTAAAGGAAGAAAAAGGCTGGCGTGAAATGTCCGACGATGAATGGGATAATTTGCTTGAGGGTATTGATAAATATATTGATGCGTTCAAAGAAAGAATAAAACAGTTAAAAGAAATGCAAGATGAAGCCGCTCAGAAAGCCGCTTTAGAGGCTGATTCAGATATGAGAGCAACTGCGGCTTCATTGGCAGCACTTAGTGCAGCTGCAAATGGTTTAGGTGGTACAGCTGAAGCTGATGCAGAAAGCCAGACAGAAGAGGGAGTTCCAACAGAAGATGGTGTGAAACACGAAAAGAATTGGACAAAGAATCTAAAAACCGATGATCAGACAGTACTTCGCACAGCAAAAGAGGCTCAGGAGATGGAGAACAAGGCTTTGAGTAGATTTGAGGAAGTACAGCTGACCGGCACTACAACAGTAGGTGTTTCACAAACAGATACAGGTACAGAGTGTGCTTCTGTAGAGGAGGATGAAAATAAAGAAAAGGTTTGGACGATTACTGCCTTTGGAGAAGATGGAATTGTCAGTACCAGATGTCAAAATGGTAAGATCATAGATTGTTGGGAAATAAAATATACAAATCCTAATGATGCGAAGAAAGTACAGGATTTTATCGGCAGATTTGAAAAAGATGCAAATTTGATTTTTAGTGGCTCTAAAGATTTTTGGGAAGAATTTTTGAGCAGTGACATGGATGCAGATAGCATATTTACAGCGCATGGAGAAGTATTTGATAAAGCAGCTCCGGATGCGCCACCAATTGTAAAGAATGCATGGATGAATGCAGCAAAAGAAACAGGATATCTTGAAGGCGGTAAGATGAATCATATTTCTCAACTTTTGGTGCGTCAGGTGATAAATCGAGAAAATGGAGTAGAAGATTATCAGAATGTATTTGGCAATTCTGTGGCATCTGCATTACAGGCAGCAAAGGAACTCTTGTATGATTTAGAAAACCCATTGACACCGGAAAGTGAACGAAGTGAGAGTGTCCGCATGTACAGGGAGCAGGAAAAGGAGTTTTACAGAAAGTTTATTGAGAATTTGGAAGAGATTTCAGGCATTCTTGTGAGGGATGAAAACAATATGTATATTGATAAAGAGAAGGCGCTGAAATACGCATCGCAGCTGGACCCTGTGGATGATATAGCATCTTAACTTTAAGGAGGAAAAGATTATGCCAATTAATGGAATCGGAATGAATGAGATGCCTCCGTCATATGGAGGTGCAACAAAAACGACAAAGGCAGGCGATGAGGTGCTGTTTCCCCAAAATGTGATGAAGTGTGTAGCCTGTGGAGATCAAAAGGTAATGCTTTGCCAAGATGCTCTTATGTCCTATGCAAGTCCGCAAACGGGCGAGTCGGTTAACATTTATCGGGCAGATTCCTATACGGAAGATAATCCGATTTATATTATTAAGGGACTGGATGCAGATGGAAATGCATATGAGCAAGAGGTAGATGCCAGCAAGATTAACCCAAACAAGTGCAGTTTTAATGAACTGATGGTGTTGAATGTAGAGACCGGGCATACATCTCCAAAAGATTATTTACATGCAGTTGCAGTAAGAGAAAATGCCGGTACACATAGCTATTTTCAAACATCAGATTATATTTCACATATTGAATCAGTTAAGAAGGACATGAAGACTTTAGGACAATGGGATTCGTATTTGGCGTATGATAAATGGTTG
>JAEDFR010000026.1 GCA_016297945.1 Lachnospiraceae bacterium
CCCAAAGTTGCGAATAATAAAAAGTGAGAAACGATGGCAGAGATAAAAGTCTGCAACTAAGGTCAAAAGCACAATATAGTCGCATTTTTTATGTATTCCTTCCGGAATTACAAATCCGGCAAGGGAGTCTCAAAATACCACTTCGATGGTTGTACCCACTCCGGGTGCACTGTCTAACAAAATCTTTGCATCATGCAATTCTACGATGTGTTTGACAATGGCAAGCCCAAGTCCGGTTCCTCCCGTTGCCTTGGATCTGCTCTTATCCACGCGGTAAAACCGTTCAAACACTCTCTCCTGGTCAGAGGCAGGAATCCCAATTCCGTCGTCCTTTACAATCAGAACCGGCCGGTCTTTTTTAATCACGCGCACAACGACCTTGCCGCCGGGATTATTATATCGGATTCCATTCTGAACCAGATTTTCCGTCAGTTCCCGGATCATGTCTTTATTGCCGCGAATCATACAATGCTCGCCGGAAAACTCCAGCAAAATGTTCTTTCCTGCTGCACCTACTTTCAATCCCTCCATAAACTCATTAACAGCATCATAGAGATCAAATTCACTAAACTGCGGTTCCTTTTCGCTCCGATCGAGTTCCGAAAGTCGGATAATGTCATTGATCAATGCTAAAAGACGGTCGGAATTTTTGATAATTTCCTGATAAAAGTGTTGTTTCTGATCCTCGGATACCATACCACCTTGCAAAAGTTCGGCATATCCTGATATGGCCGTAAGCGGAGTCTTTAACTCATGCGATACGTTGGCGGTAAAATCCTGTCTCGCTCTTGCTGCAGACAAAATATCCATATGCTGCTTGCGAATGGTATTTGCAAACGGCTCCAGTTCCTTATAAGGTGTCTCGAATCCTGCATCTTCAATATGTTCTCCCATATTCTCAATCGGTTTAATCAACTGTCTTGTCAGCACCGTAGAGAAAACAACGCAAATACTCATAATACCGAGAATGATCAATAACGCAAGAGGCGCTGCCGATACAAATACTGCCCAGATACTTTCCGTATCCGTTGCAACACGAAGTACCGTTTCATTATCCAGTAAAACGGCATAATAAAAGGTATTGCGGTTCATGGTATCCGATCTTCTGACAGACTCTCCTTCTCCATATAAAAAAGCATCCCTGATTTCCGGCCTGTCTAAATGATTTTCCAAGGAAAGCGCATCGGTATCATTATCATAAAGAACCGTTCCGTCTGACGCAATCCAGGTCACACGAAGTTCATCCATGTCGGTAGACAAATCAATTTGTTCCGTATCTTCATTGACCGATTCAAAATAATGCGTATCTTTTAATAATTTTGCACTGACTGACAAATCACGTTTTACCTGATCGGTAAAAAGGCCATAAAAAATGGAAGTAATCCCAACCATGGTAATAATAATAGCCAGTACCGCAATTCCAATCATTCTGGTATTAATCTTTTTTTTCATTCAATCACGTATCCTACATTTCTGACTGTTCTGATTCGGGAGCCATATGCTCCCAGCTTTTGTCTAAGCGTTTTGATATGCATATCCAGCGTTCTGGATTCACCTTCATAGCTGATACCCCAGATGTGATCCATAATCGTATCCCTGGGCATGACCATGCCTTTGTTGATTAAAAGCAGTTGCAATAATTCATATTCTTTAAAAGTCAGCTCAACAATTTCATCATCTACCCTGACTTCCCGCTTTTCATTGTTAATTGTAAGACCATCCAAAGATAATGTCTTAATCTCCGGTGGCTCGGTTCTGCGAAGTAATGCCTTCACTCTCGTAATGAGTTCCATAACGGAAAACGGTTTCTTAATATAATCATCTGCTCCGTCTTCTAACCCTCTTACCAAATCCAGTTCAGTCGTTTTGGCCGTAACCATAATCACGGGCACTCTCTTAATATCTGCATTTTTCCGAATCTTTCTGACAATATCATAACCGCTTTCATCCGGAAGCATCACATCCAATAAGATTAAATCCGGAAAAACATCTTCCATTTTTTTATAAAAACTCTTTGCATCCGCAAATCCCACAACCTTATGACCTGCATTCATCAATGCAAACTCTTCGATTTCCCGGATACTTTCATCATCTTCCACAATATAAATCAATGACATGTTCTATCACCTCTATACTTCTGCCTTTATTTTAGCATCATCTTTTTTAAAACGGTACCTCTGAATTAAAATATCATACTCTTTTCGAAAAGCTTCCTTTTCTTTTTCCGACATCGTTTTGAAATACTCATGTGTATTAAATACATCTTCAAAAATTGTAATCAGACAGGCCGCAATATTGGAACAATGATCGGATACCCTTTCTAATCCGGTTAACACATCTTCTAATATAAATCCCATTTCGATGGTACATTTTCCTTTTTGCAGTCTCTTGATATGATGCTCCTTGACGCGTTTTGTCAGACTGTCGATCACTTCTTCTAACGGCTCTACATGTACTGCTTTTTCAACACTTTCCTCGCAAAAACTTTCAGTCGTCAGATTGCAGATATCCCGCACGGCCTGACTGAGCACCTTGATTTCATCCTTTGCGTTTTTGGAAAAAGACAGACCTTTTTCATGAATTTCTTTTGCGGACTGAATGATATTGAGCGCATGATCCGAGATTCGTTCAAAATCACTGATACTGTGCAAAATAATGGACAGGGTCTGACTGTCATTTTTGGATATATTTTTACCGGAAAGCTTTACCAGATAAGTTCCCAGCACATCTTCATATTTGTCAACAACCTTTTCGAGGTGGATGACCTCTTTGGCTTTTTCTTCATCATAGGAATATAAAACATCTAAAGAGGTCAGAATTGCCTGTTGTGTAATCTGCGCCATTTCCCGGACTTTTCCACGACAAAGTTCCATGGCAAAAGCCGGTCTTTCCAGAAAGCGTTCATCAATATTGATATTCTCATATTCCAAATCCGAAGCAGTTTCTTCTTTTTCCGGAATGGTAAGCTCGGCCAGTTTAACCAATTGATTGGAAAACGGATACAAAACAATGGTTGCACCAATATTAAACAGGGTGTGAATCAATGCAATTCCCGCAACGTCGGCTGACTTTGAAAGGAAACCGAAATGCAGAAGGGAATTAAGAAAATAAAATCCAACCATAAACAGACAGGTTCCGATTAGATTAAAATATAAATGAATCATCGCTGCGCGTCTGGCATTTTTACTTGCGCCAATCGCTGAAATAATACTCGTAATACAGGTTCCGATATTCTGTCCCATAATAATCGGGATAGCAACGGAATAGGGCACTGCCCCCGATAAACAAAGCGCCTGTAAAATCCCGACAGATGCCGATGAACTTTGGATAATGGCTGTCAGAATGGCACCAATTGCCATGCCTAAGAGCGGATTGGAAAAAGCAGTCATCATTCCGGTAAATGCCGTATTATCGGCAAGACCGGATACGGATGCACTCATCGTCTCCATACCAAACATCAGCACCGCAAAACCAAGCAAAATATTTCCCGCATCCTTCTTTTTAGATTCGTCCTTACTTGTCATAACCAGAATAATACCGATAGCCGCAAGTATGGGTGAAAAAGAAGAAGGCTTTAACATCGCAAGAAATATGTTGCTGCCGCTAATCCCGGTCAAAGATAAAATCCAGGATGTAATGGTAGTACCGATATTGGCACCCATAATAACACCAACTGCCTGCACTAACTGCATCAGTCCGGAGTTGACAAAACCAACCACCATAACGGTCGTGGCGGATGAGGACTGAATGATTGCTGTAACAACGGCCCCCAATAAAACCGCTAATAGTTTTTTTGATGTCAGCTTCTCCAAAATGGTTTCCAATTTACCGCCTGCCATTTTTGACAGACCGTTTCCCATGGTGCTCATCCCATATAAAAACAAAGAGAGCCCGCCAATCATACTTAATACATTAAAAATATCCATAGCATTTTCCTTTTCCATTATAGATTTATCTGTAATTTCATCTAGAATCATACCTTTCCAAAGTAAAATGTATGGACTATTTATGTAAAATCTATGTAAAATTTGCGCATCCTCTTGGAGTACACTAAGTCGTTCTTACAGAAAAATATATATCTGTGAGAACGACTTGTTACAACACCTTATTTCCATTAACCTGTAACCGGAATTTAACTCCCAGGATTTCCGATGCTTTTCTGCACATCATCATTCTTCCCAAAAATATTTCAAAATACTCATACATAGTACAGATTTTCTCATCAATCTCCAAAGAAAGAACAATCAGCTTTTTCTCCGGCAGGATTTCCAAATCGGATTTTGTAACCGCATAATTGACACGGTCATGAACATCAAAGCTGGCTTTCGGTTTTTCCCTGACACGGTTTCTTCTCACATCAGTTTTATCAGCAATAATCAAAGCTGCAGAAACATCATCAAGAGCTACACCGGTCGATTCATCATGATGGCTGATTGCCGAAACAATCGTCAGTCTGTCTTTTTCGTCCATATCTGTTTCCTTTAAAATATCATAGGCCAGAATTGCTCCGTATTCCGCATGATGACTTCGGTTAATGGCATTTCCGATATCATGCATATAACCGGCCATTTTTGCCAGCTCGATCCGGCTTTTTTTATAACCAAGTTTCTTTAAAATATCTGCTGTCCTGTTCGCCACCAATGCCGCATGCGCCTGGGAGTGGTCCGTATATCCCAATACTCCCAGATTGCTGTTTCCTTTTTCAATTTATGCTTTAATCTCTTTATTTTCTTTTAGATCACTGTATTTCATTCGTCCTCCGTCTTTTTTAAGGAATAGATAACCCATTCTGCAATATTGGTGGCATGATCACCAATTCTCTCAAAATATTTTGCAACCATCAAAAGATCCAGTGCTTCCTCTCCGTCACCGGAGTCTTTCTGAATCAGATTGATAATATCTTTTTTTACTTCGTCAAACAACTGATCGACCACATTATCGTGCTCGATGACTTCTTTTGCTTTTTCTTTATTACGCTCCACATATGCCTCAATGCTGTGATTTAACATAATGACGGTTTCCGATGCCATTTTATTAATATGCTGAAATTTATCAATCGGACTTTCTTTTCCCATTAAAATAGTCATTTCGGAAATATCGGCTGCATGATCACCAATTCGTTCCATATCGGTAACCATCTTCATGGCTGCCGTAACCGTTCTTAAATCTCTTGCAACGGGCTGTTGCTGTATCAAAAGATTAAAACAGATATTCTCAATTTTTTTCTGTGCATGATCAACCTGATCATCACGCTCCATGATTCTTTTTGCGAGTATGTCATCCTTATCAGTGAGAGCCTCAATTGCCATGGCAATGGATTGTACAATCATTCTTCCCATGTCAATCATTTCCTTGTTTAATTCGCGGAGCTGTTCATCAAATCTGCTTCTCATAATTACTCCCTTTCCAATTTATTCTTTCCGTCTAATTTTTAATATCTTATTTCCTTTTATCTCTTTTCGTCTCTATCATACGTATATTGAAATTATATTCAAACAAAACAGAAATCATTTAGTTTACATAACTTTTAATCAAAATCCGACATCATCCAAATCGACCCGTAATATACTCTTCCGTTCTCTTATCCTGCGGATAGGAAAAAATCGTTTTGGTTTCGCCAAATTCAACCATATCTCCAACTAAAAAGAATGCTGTATAATCGGATACGCGAACTGCCTGCTGCATATTATGCGTAACAACGACAACCGTATATTTCTTTTTCAAATCTTCCATCAGCTCCTCGATTTTCCCCGTTGAAATCGGATCCAGAGCCGAAGTCGGTTCATCCATCAAAAGTACTTCGGGTTCAACGGCAAGCGCTCTTGCAATACAAATTCTCTGCTGCTGTCCTCCCGAAAGCCCTAAAGCGGATTTTTTCAGACGGTCCTTGACTTCATCCCAGATTGCTGCACCTCTTAAACTTTCTTCCACAATCCGGTCAAGTTCATGCTTGTTTTTTAATCCATGTACTCTCGGACCATAGGCAATGTTGTCATAAATACTCATCGGAAACGGATTTGGTTGCTGAAAAACCATTCCGATTTTTTTCCTTAAAACTGTCGTATCGATTCCTTTTCTATAAATATCTTCACCGTCGATTTCCACAGTTCCGGTAATTCGTACATTATCCACTAAGTCATTCATTCTGTTTAATGTTTTTAAGAATGTAGATTTTCCGCATCCGGACGGACCAATAAAAGCCGTAATGGCTTTTTCCTCTATGTCCATATTTACGCCTTTTAGCGCATGATTCTCACCATAATATAAGTTAAGATCCTGCACATGTATTTTTATCTTATCCATTCCTTCTAATCCTTTCTGCTTACATCAAAATGTCCGGTTAATACCTTTGTGGAAAGATTGATGATTAGTACAATAATCAAAAGAACCACTGCAATTCCGAATGCAGTATCAAAATCACCTTCACTGGTTGCCGAAAGATACATTTGTATGGTCAACGTTCCTCCGGACTGCATCGGCTTTTGTAAAAGTCCTTCGATTCCTTTGGGTAAAAGCTTGGCACTGCCCGCTGTAAAAAGAAGTGCTGCCGATTCTCCCACAATTCTGCCGACGGCCAAAATGACACCTGTAATGATGCCGGGCATTGCGGAAGGAATTAAAATAGTTCGAATCATATGCCACTTTCCGGAGCCAAGACTGATAGCACCGCTTCTGTATGAATCCGGAACTGTTTTTAGCGCTTCCTGTGTATTTCTGGTTATTAATGACAAAACCATCAAAATCAATGTCAGAGATCCGGTTAGAATAGAATAACCAAGTCCCAGTTTTTCACCAAAAAACATCATACCGAACAAACCAAATATAATAGACGGAATTCCTGATAAAGTCTCTGTTGCATATTCTATTGTCGTCACAAGCCTTCCCGGTTTTGCATATTCATTTAAAAAAATGGCAGAACCAATTCCAATCGGTGTCGCAATGATCATGGTAATAAAGATAATGATCAGGGTATTGACGATGTTTCCGGCAATTCCCACCGTACCTTTCAATACACTGGTAACCGATGTTAAAAATTCCCAATTCACGGTTTTAAACCCTTTTGCGAAAACATAACAAATGATTCCTACCAAAAGACAAACCGAAAATGCAGAACATAAATATATGAAAAAGGCGGTGAGGCGATCTTTTATCTGTCTGCTCTTTGTCATGATTCCCCCACCCCTTTCTTACGTGCTTTTAAAAGAATAAAGTTAACGATCATAATAAAAATATACAATACCAATCCGACAGAAAAGAGAACCTGTCTATGTAATCCCTGTGCATATCCCATCTCGCTTACAATCTGTGTCGTTAAAGTTCTTACGGAATTGAACGGCAGAGGAATATTTACAGCTCCACCTGCAACCATATTGATTGCCATGGCTTCTCCCAAAGCTCTTCCGATTCCCAAAACCACACCCGTCAAAATTCCGGATTTTGCAGCCGGTATGACAACTTGAAAGATAGTCTGCATCTTCGTTGCACCAAGAGCCAGGGAAGCCGAACGCAAATGATCAGGTACTGCCTTTAAGGAAGAGGTACTGACACTGATTACCGTTGGCAAAATCATGATAGCGAGTACGATAATGGCAGAAAGCATATTGGCACCACCGGCAAATTGATGTGAGGAATCGCTTCCAAAAATAGACTTTTCCAATTGATACATCCATGGATTTAAGACCATCATACCAATCAGGCCATAAATAACAGAAGGTATGGCTGCCAGAAGCTCTACCGCTCCTCTTACTACACTTCCAAGATGTTTTTTTGCAATCTCCGATAAAAAAACTGCGGTTAACAATCCTATCGGCACTCCGATCAGAACGGATGCAAATGTGCCGACAACCGAAGATAAGATAATATATAAAATACCGTATGAGGGAGTTTTTGCAGTCGGTGCCCATTTCGTTCCAAATAATAGTTCAGAAACTCCAACTTTTTGAAAAGTTGGAGCTCCTTTCAAGAACATATATAGGGTTATGGAACATACGGCAAAGATTGCAAGCACTGCACATATCATAAAAATGATTTTGGCTGTTTTTTCAATTATCGCCTTTTTGTTCATATTCTGCTCCTTATTCCGGAATAATCAGTCCAACCTGTGAAATAACGCTCTTTCCGTCTTCGGATTTAATGTAATCAAACCATGTTTTTACTAAATCGTTCTGAGTTGAAATTTCTCCGTTGGTAGCCATAACAAAAGGTCTGGAAAGCAGATAGTTTCCTTCAAGAATTTTTTCTTCTGTAGGCTCTGTACCGTCGATAGAGATGGCAATGACACTATCATCTACAACATCCAGTGATACATAACCGATGGCGCCGGGTGTTGATGCTACTTTCGCTAATACAGCACCTGTTGAGTCTAACTCCTGTGCATAAGCGCAGTTATCAGCTACTTCCAATAATTCTTCGAAAGCATCTCTTGTTCCTGAGCCTGCTTCACGTCCGATTACAACGATAGCTTCATCTTTTCCACCAAGTTCGCTCCAGTTTGAAATCTCGCCGGTATAAATCTTTGCAAGATCTTCTGCTGAAATATCTGTAACGGTATTTTCTTTATCTTCAATAACGGCAATACCGTCGATAGCTACAACATTTTCAACAGCTCCGCCTGAAAGCTCTTCATCTTTTAAATGTCTGGATGAGTTACCAATATCAACACTGCCTGATGCAAGTGATTCAAGTCCGGCACCGGAACCTGTATATTCTACAGTAACGGTAATTCCGGGATATTTTTCCATAAAGCTTTCTGACATAGCCTCACAAAGTTTCTCCATGGAAGTAGAACCTGCAAGAGAAATGGTTCCGCTGAGATTTGCTGTATCCTCAGCCGCTGTTTCTTCCGTTGCCTGTGTATCTTCTGTTTCCTGAGTTTCAGCTACTGTTGTTTCTGTCTGCTCTGCACCTGTTGTCTGTGCTTCACTGTTTCCACATCCTGTCAAAGCTGCGGTCAAAAGACCGGTTGCACATAAAACTGCTAATAATTTTTTCTTCATAATGATAATCCTCTCTTCTTTCTTTAATGATGCAGTAATTTCAAGTTTTTCTGCATCTTTTCGTTGAACTAAGCGCTTTTGTTTACTTTTCCATCGTAATCACTTCATGTAAAATCCACTACCAGGGCAAAGTAAAAGGAATGTAAATTATATTTGTGGATGGTAATCGCTCAAACAGAAATAGATATCTTTGCCCGCGGAATTTGGCGAGGTTTCCTGGCATTTCTTAGCGGCATAAGCGAACAAAAATAATACCCGGTTTCAACTGTCTGAAGACGAAGTCTGAGTTTTGAAACCGGGTATTTAATATATACTTTGTGAGCATGCCGCTTAGAAATGCCGGAAACCGAAGTATGAAGCGGCAAAGATATATATTTCTGTAAGGGCGACTGGCTAATCATTCTATTTATGATCTTTTAACCAGCGCATCGCTACATATGCATAGATAGCACAACCGTTTATCAATGCCTTTTCATCAAATTTTACCATCGGATGATGCTGCGGATACTGATATCCCTTATCCGGCTCGCCTGCGGCTAATGCAATCATGATGGATGGCACCTGATGAGACACATGGGCAAAATCTTCACTGCCTGCCGTTTTTAAGCCTCCCTGATTTCCGTTTTGATTCAGTTGCTCAACACTTTGTGCATTCTTTTTGCCCAGAAGCTCTTTGGCATAAGCAAAGGTAGATTCCGCCAAATCTTTATCATTGAGCAGGGTCGGACATCCGCTTCCAAATTCGACATCTGCCTCTGCACGAAATGTATTTGCCACTCCCTTTGCAATTTCAACCAGTCGCTTTTTTACATATGCACGGTTCTCATCATCAAAGGTACGTATACTTCCACCCATAACAACCGAATCCGGTATCACATTTGCCGCATTTCCGGCATGTATGGTTCCAAACGTTAAAACAGCACGCTCTCCCAGCGCCAGTTCTCTTGCATGAATCTCCTGTACCGCAATCAGAATATGGGCAGCAACGTTTAATGGATCGATACCCGTATTGGGCATGGAGCCGTGGCAGCCTTTTCCTTTAACCTTGATTTCAAAATAATCGGCAGCCGGAGCACTGACACCGGGTGCGGAAACCACAACGGTTCCGACAGGAAGCGGCATGCCGGCCATAACATGTATCATAAGTGCAGCATCCACATCGGGTTTCTGAAGCAATCCGTCTTTTATCATATCAATGGAACCTTCAAATATTTCCTCTGCAGGCTGGAACATCAGTTTAACTGTGCCTTCTATTTCATCCTCATGCGCCTTTAACAATCTCGCGGCACCAAGTAACATGGCTGTATGCATATCGTGACCACAGGCATGCATACATCCATTCGATGAAGCAAAGGAAACATCCGCCTCTTCTTTGATTGGCAGACCGTCCATATCTGCCCTGACTAAAAAGGTTTTTCCTTCTTTTTTTCCTCCTGCCAACGCAATCATGCCTGCCCTTCCACAGTCCATTGGCTCATATCCCATATCCGTAAGCTGTTTCTTGACATAAGATTTGGTATCTTCGATATCAAAACCTGTCCCCGGATTCTGATGCAAATACCTTCTATCGGCGATCAAAGTATCCTGTAATTTTTCTGCCTCACCTAAAAATGTCCCTGCTAACATCTTACTCACTCTGCCTTCTTTTATATCTACGGTATCAGTATAAACCATTTTTTCCAAATTATTCTTTATCATGAAAGGCCGGTGTTTTAAATTCTTCTACCGCTTTTGCAAAAAATAAACCTGTATCAAATCACCTATCGAATTTTACGTTCCTTCCTCTTCATAGGTCACGACAATATCACCTTCCAAAATAACGGTTTTCCCATCCGGAATCAGATTTTGCACCTTCCTGATAATCAATGCAATCAACGTATGATTTGTCAAATGCAGTTCCTCGATCCGCTTATTGCACCAGGCATGCTCTTTTTCAATCCGGATTTCTGTAAGCTTTTCCTGTTCCTCCGGTTCATACGAAGGAACACTTAAAATCAACTGGTCTCTTGCCAGAATTTTTGTATCCCCCTTCGGAATCAAAGTTTCTTTTCCACGTTTTATCATTAAAGCCAAAGAACCTGTCGGCATGCACACCTCTTTGATCATCCGGTTCTCCCATTCATGTCCTTTCGGAATATACATACGCATCATCGTAATGGCAGACTCCTCCTGATAATCGTTAAAGGTTTTTCTGACATCCGCATTATCATCTGTCATATGAAGCTTCTTAGCCGCAAGAGGAAGAAGTGTTCCCTGCATGGCCACGGAAAACAAAGATACCAGAAAAACAATGTGAAACAGATCGTAAGATAAATCAACACCGTTTGCAATTACCATAATGGAAAAAACAATGGATGCTGCTCCCCGAAGTCCTGCCCAGGAAACCAGAAGGCACTGACTGACACTGCATCTAAACGGCTTTAAAATCAGAAAAACAGCTACCGGACGAGCAATAAAGGTTAAAATCAGCATAATAATAAACGCCGGAAGCAAAATATCCGCAAACCGATGCGGAAAAGCTAACAGCCCCAGTAAAAAGAAAATAAAAATCTGTGCCAGACCGGTCAATCCATCAAAAAAGGACACCAGAATCATCTTATTTCGAATCCTGCTGTTTCCAACAATAATTCCCATCAGATAAACACTTAAAAAAGCATTTCCTCCCAAAATCTGTGAAACAGCAAAGCAACATAGGAGCATACCAATCATATAAATAGTATCCAGTCCGTCCGAAACAATCCTTGTCTTTTGCAGTGTATAGATAACCAGAAGAGCCATAAAAACACCGATAGATATACCAAATAAGAGTTGCTTTGTAATCAGACTAAAAGCATGGATATCCGCTCCACCCGTCAACATCCCAATTCCCAAAACCGTCAGCATAAAAGCAACCGGATCGTTGCTTCCGCTTTCTATTTCCAGTAAAGAAGCCGCTCCATCTTTCAAATTCAATTTTTTTCTTCGTAAAATGGCAAATACACTGGCGGCATCGGTAGATGATAAAACCGCGCCAATCAAAAAGCCTTCCTGCCAACTGTATTTTAAAATAAAAACACAAAGCAGAGCCGTAACAAATGCCGTAATCACAACACCCACAGTCGATAACAATACCGCCTTTAAGGCAACCGGTTTTGCCGTTTTAAATTTGGTATTAAAACCACCGTAAAACATAATAAAACATAACGAAACGGTACAAAACTTTTCTGCCATATCATAGTTATCAAAGGGAATTTTTACAAAGCCGTCACTTCCGAAAAACATTCCGATCATCATGAAAAGAAGCAATGCCGGCATTCCGAATTTCCCGGAAAACTTCTCCGCAAGTATACACAGTATAATTACTGTTGCCACAAGTATCATTCCAATTTCCATAACATTGCTTCTCCTTTCATCGAATAATTTTATATTGAAATAGAATTACCAATCTGCATAATTCTGCATCATCAAATGAAATAGAATTATCAGTCTGGGAATTTTACATCATCAAATATATAAAATATGCGATATAACCAATTAACATGATCACACCATGCATTCTCACCAGTTTTTTTCTCTTGGCAACACAAAGTAATAATACCAGTCCTGCACCAAATGCAATGAAAGTATCCATCAGGAATTTAGGTTCAAACACAACCGGTATAATTAAAGCCGTTGTTCCTACAACAAACAAAATATTAAAAATATTGCTTCCTACAATATTTCCGATTGCAATATCCGCTTTTCCTTTTATGGCCGCCGAAACAGAAGTTACAAGCTCCGGCAGAGATGTTCCCAGTGCAACAATCGTAAGACCGATAAACCTTTCACTTAATCCAAAGCCCTTTGCCAAAGCCGTCGCGGCATCTACGGTAATATCAGAGCCCCATACCACGGCAACAAGACCGACCAAAACAGCGAGCAACAGTTTCCATATGGGTAGTTTTTGATATTCCTGCGATTGATCTTCCTGTTTCTTTTTTGTCATCACAAACAGATAACCCAAATAGAAAAGAAATACGATCCACAGCACAATTCCTTCCCAAAAGCTGATTTTCTGCCCGGTATATCCCATCCCCATCAGCAATACGGTGATAAACAGCATAAAAGGGATTTCATAGCGAATGGTTGAGTTAGCAACAGCTACCGCTACAATCAGAGAGGTAATTCCCAAAATGATTAAAATATTCAGAATATTACTTCCCACAATATTCCCTATCGTAATTCCCGCATTGTTCTTTAGTCCCGCAGTAATACTGACTGCCGCCTCCGGCGCACTGGTTCCCATAGCAACAATCGTAAGACCGATGATAAGCTGCGGTACACCAAAGCGATCTGCAATTCCTGCAGCACCATCCACAAACCAGTCAGCACCTTTTACCAGCATAAGAAATCCTAATGCCAGTAAGAAACATTGTAATACAATTTCCATCTTTTCCCTCCATTTCCTGCAACAGAGGTCAAAAAAAGCGAGACTCTGCTGCAATTAAAAAATTACAACAAAAGTCTCGCTGCTTAGTTACGAACCGGATTGCATGGTTGCAATCGTACTGACGGCTTCGCAAACATCCCGGCTCCTTTAAAACCGGTCTGTCAACTACTCCCTTTTATTACTTTCAGTATACGGAAAAATAAGTTCAAAATCCACCGCCTTATGCCTTCCTTAACAAAATCTTAACAAGAATCTGCTTCAATCATACGATATCCCACACCGGTTTCTGTAAAAATGTATTCCGGTGTCGCGGGATTTTTTTCAATCTTTCGCCGGATATTCGCCATGTTAACACGTAATATCTGATTGTCATTGGTCATGTTCGGTCCCCAGATTTCTTTCATAATATAATCATAAGTCAGAACTCTTCCGGCATATTTCCCTAAAAGGGCTACGATTTTAAATTCATTCTGTGTAAGCCCTGCATCATTTCCATCCACAAACACCCTATGTTTATCATAATCTATGACAAAACTGCCGGAGACAAAGGTTCCGCTTTGTCCAAGTCCGGGCGTGGTTGCAACCGTACGCGTATGCCGGATTGCCGTCCGAATTCTTGCAAGAAGCTCCGAAGTGCCAAACGGCTTCGTAATATAATCATCGGCGCCCATATCCAGTGCGGTTACCTTATCCTTCTCATGACTTCTTGCCGAAACCACAACAATTGGCAGACTGGACCATTCTCGGACGCTTTTTAACAAATTCATACCATCCATATCCGGCAGGCCCAGATCCAGAATAATCAGATCCGGACACTGTGAAGTAATCAGACTGTACGCCTCGGATCCGGTATTTGCCATTATGACATCATAATTATTTGCTTCCAGTATGGCCCGCAAAAAATTTCTGATACTCTTATCATCTTCTATTACCAATATTCTGTCTTTGATTTTCATGAAATCTCTCCCATCTCAAGCTCATTGTAACCGAAGCGAAAATGACATCCTTGCACCACCATCGTTTCTGTTTTCTGCCCACATATTCCCCTTATGTGCTTTAATGATGCTCATGCAGACAGACAAACCAATGCCCATATTACGTCCGCCATCCAGCTTTTCATTCTCGCTCCGGTGCAGATTGCCTTCAAATATCACCGGAAGGATATCTGCATCAATTCCGACACCATCATCTTCTATCGTAAAGCGTACTTCGTTATCCTCTCTGACAATCCTTATTTCAATCCGGCTTGTCTTTTTCCCATGGATAACAGAGTTTTCCATAAGATTGACCAATACCTGCTCGATTAGAATGGCATCCATGGGAACAAGCAGCACTTCATCCGGAACATGAACGAAAATACGGACATCCGGAAAGCGTTTTCCAAATTTTTGTACAGCACTTCCAACAATCTCCTCCACAACTTCCAGATTGGTTGTAATACTGGCGCCATCCTGATGAATCCTGGTTACCGAAAGTAGATTTTCAACGATTCGGATCAGCCATTGTGCCTCATTTTTGATATCTCTGGTTAATTCCATCTTCTTATCATCCGTTAGAATATTGTAATTATCCAGTACGGCAGATGCAGAGCCCACGATGGAAGTAAGCGGAGTTCTGATATCGTGAGAAACTGCCCGGAGCAGATTTCCTCTCATTTTCTCTTTCTCAATTTCCAGACGAATCTGTTCCTGTTGTTTAATCTGCGTTGTCAGGGCGCTGACACAAATCGTAACCGCAAGCATGGCAAGAAAAGTCAGCGGATATCCCGTCAGAGTAAAATCCAACTTAAAATATGGCTGCGTAAACACAAAATTTACGCCAAACACAGCTAAAACGGATGCAACAATCCCATACACATAGCCCTTGGTAAATCTGGAAATAAATAAAACCGCTAAAACAAAAATCAGAGGAACATGATTATCCGTTGATACCACCTGCTGCAACAAAAAACAAATGCCGGATGCAATTCCAAGTATTCCTGCCGTAATCAGACAGTTTCCTGCTACTTTCTGCCACAATGACTTTTTGTTATGCATATGTATTTTTCTCCTATAACTTGTTTCATCTGTTGTTTTTCTTTCTATACCCTATCTACACAGACAAAACGATTTCTGTCTTATGACATCTCCATCATTATATCACGTCGACAAATGACTTCATATAAAAAACTCCGGAAAGAAAACCGGAGTCTTTTTTAATCATATAGGGAATATCCATATCTGAATTTCCGATAAATTTTCCAGATAAGGACTGCCGGAAAGCTTAACACCAGTACAATTGAAGATAAGCCGCCAACAATCCCCATGATTACAAGCATTACCATGGTCAGTATATTTGACATGTTTATGTCCTCCATCCTGTCTTGATTGATTTGCATGGTACCATACACTTTTACAAAAAACTATCCATTTTCGGTTTTCTTAACCCGGCATTAACCTTACTCAGTCTTTTCTTAACGATGCCTTAACAATGGCCTGAGAAAGGGCATAAAAAGCTCTGTATTCTTATTCAGAATACAGAGCTTTCATTTTTATTTATGATCCGTAGATATGTTCTTTCAATCTGAAATGCCAACCGGATGATTCATTATTTAATGGTATATACAGAGAAAGCTGAAACAGACGGTGCGGTTTCTACCCAAGAGGTTCCGTCAAAATAAATTGTCTGGTCCTTTTCTTTGTATTCCACATATGCCACTTTATATTCTGCATGCTTATCTGTAGCACTAGGTTTAACTCCAACTTTTAATGCCTGACAATCGGGAACATCTGCTGTATCTAAAATTGTCTTCGGATGAGGAGCATCATCGATATCACTGATTGGCTGATTTTTACCATACATACTTGACATCTCTGCCTGAGCTGAAGTATAGCAACTTCTTGCATTTAAAACAATCTGCTGACCCTTGGCACGATCAATATATCCCAACAGTGCAGGTACTAAAATTGCTGCTAAAATAGCAAGAATAACCAATACAACAATCAACTCAACCAATGTAAAACCTTTATTGTCTCCTTTTTTCAATCTTTTCATCATTTTTTGTCCTCCTTAAGTAATTACTATTCTGCATTAAAATGATTTCTTGCGCCCTGATAAATCACTATCAAAATACAGGCTACTTCTCTCACTTACTATTAATTATATCGACATTTTTCGTCTTGTAAACAATACTTTAGAAATTTTTCTTTTTTTTCTTTTTTTTTCTTTTCTCTATTCATACATTTTTCAAATGTTTCTAAATATCTGATTTTTCCTTTCTTCTCAATATAGAAACTCGATTCGTGTGGATTACATGAAACATCATATTCTTATTCATAATAAGATACTCTTAACAATTCTTCCACTGTGGTTGTACCGTCCTCAACCAGTTTTAGGGCGCTCTGTTTTAAAGTACTCATGCCCTGATAATTGATTGCATATTGTTTGATTTCTTCAACAGATGCTCCTTTTGTAATCATTTCACGGACAGACTTGTCAACCATCAAAATTTCATGTACGGAAACTCGACCTTTGTAACCGGTATTATTACAATGTCTGCAGCCCTTCGCATGTTTTACTTGTGAAAAATGTACACCGGCAATCTGTGCTTCTTCTTCCGTCATCGGCTCCCATGCTCCACACATGGGGCAAACCTTACGGACCAGACGCTGTGCCACAATTCCGACAAGGGAACTTGCAATCATATAAGGTTCAATACCCATATCGACCAAACGTACAACAGAAGATGCTGCATCGTTGGTATGTAAGGTAGACAATACCAAGTGACCGGTGATAGCGGCTCTTACCGAAATGGATGCGGTTTCCGCATCACGCGTTTCACCTACCATGATGATATCCGGGTCTTGTCTTAAAAGTGCACGAAGTCCTACCTCAAACGTCAGTCCTGCAACATTATTAACCTGCATCTGATTGAGCTTTGCAACGTTCTTTTCAACCGGATCTTCAATGGTTGAGATATTGACATTTCGCTTTGCCAGTTCCTCCAAAATCATATACAGCGTTGTTGATTTACCGGAACCGGTGGGTCCTGTCATATAAATAATGCCGTTAGGAGACTGCAGCATTCTGCTGACTAATTCATAATTTTTTTGTGTCATACCAAAGGTTGTCATATGGTCAATATTGGATGCCGAAGCAAGCAGACGTAAAACCGCCTTTTCACCAAACACGGTCGGTATCAAAGACACACGGACATTCAGGTTAACACCCTCAATATTGATACGGAAATGTCCATCCTGCGGGATTCTGCGCTCTGCAATATCCAAATCACCTAAGATCTTAATTCTGGCAATTAAGGAATTATGAATATTCTTCTGCAGGGTCATGAAATCCGTGATGACACCATCTAATCGCATCCGGACACTGGTCTGCGTTTCAAAGGGTTCAATATGAATATCGGAGGCGTTGGCATTGTATGCCCTGATTAAAATACTGTTAAACAGGTTAATAATCGGGGTATCATCGTCACCTTCTTCAATACTGATTTCAACCGCTTCTGCTGTCTGGGTACTACTTGCAGATGCCTTCTGGGCCGCGAGTCTCGCCGATACTTCGGAATAGTAATACTGAATCGATTTCTCGAGAGGCACCTGTTCACAAAGAACAATCTGCAATTCCATTCCGACAACCTGTCTGATATCCTCAATTCCATAAAAGTTTAACGGGTCGTTTACCAAAAGCCACAATACACCATCTACGACTTTATATCCCATCATGCAGTATTTTTCAGCTAATACCCTTGGAATCAACTCAACCGCTTTTACATCAATATTAATATCCGAAATATTGACATAGTCATAATTCAAACGGTTAGCCAGGGCTTCTAACATCTGCTTTTCCGTAATAAAGCCCATTTCAATCAAAGCACCGCCAAGTCGAAGTCCCTTATGCTCCTTTTGGTAGGCAATCGCTTCTCCGACCTGCTCATCCGTTACATAACCCAAGTCCTTTAAGACTTCACCAATACGAATATTTTTATTATTTCTTATCTCCATCCTTATTCCTCACACATATATAGATTCATGCTCATCGTCAATGTACAATCCGTGTTCACATCATATGTACCATCTTCTGCAAAGGAAATACTGCTTTCTTCATCCCAATTATAACTAATAAGATGAAGCTTTTGCTTTGATAAAGACAAATCATCAATCATTCTTTGGATATTTGCCTTATCTCCTCCTACCCGGACAGTCACTCCTACTTTATAAATTCCGGTAGCAACATCCTCCTCAAATACGGGCATTTCACTCATAAAGTCATCATCTTCTGATATATCCACAGAAGAATCGGCCTGCATATCCGCCTGTGAATCCACAAATTCTTCCGTCTCTTCTAAAACAGCTTTTTCTGAAAACTGATATGGTTCGTTTGCTGCCTCTTCCTGTGGCATACTGATACTTAAGTCATATGCATATAACTGATAATCCAAAATCAGTCCGGTCATATACTTATCTACCTGTGCACTGCTCATAACCGGGAAAAAGCTTTCCTTAAGCACAGCCATTTCGGTTTCAACCTGCTCATTATCCGCAACAAGTAAAGGAGCCTGTGCCATTTTAACCATATTCATATCCTGAAGTGCTTTTTCATCTTCAATCTGTTCCTGAACAGAAAATATATTGGAAACAACCGGATAAATGCCCCAATAGCCGCCTGCCACCAAAATAACAAAAATGGCAAGGAAAACGATCAGTTGTTTATCCTTTTCCGTCATTTGCATCTGCATTGATTCTCCCCCCTATCTTCCTGCTGATTCTGCTAATGTGCAGGTAACATGGATATCCCAGTTTTGTGTCGTTTCATTAAATGCATATCCCGTATAATCAACTTTATTAAAAATATTCTGCTGATTTAGTTTTGCAATAAAACAGTTGATATTATCCACCGTATCCGAAGAAGCTGTCATCTGAATCGTTCCCTGTTCTGCATCAAAAGCATCAAATGACACAGATGCATATCCTCTGGCACAATCCTCGATCTTTTCCATAATATTACTGTCACAGACCGGATAAGTCCGAATATTTTCATCAATATTCTGAACAGCATCATACTGGGCATTCAAATAACTGTTTCTTGCCAACATCATGTCATATTCCGCAACACCGCTGATTACCTCGGGACTGTTATTATAGTCTTCCAACTGTTTCAATTCCGTTTTTCGAATCAGCAAAAGAGTAAAGGAAATAGCAAATAAAAGAATCATAACTGCGGCTGATATCACAATGGGAATTACGTTAATTCCCAATTTCTCTTTTTCTGATTTCTTTTTCTTTGTCTCAGATGCATACTGCTTTAAGAGATTGACATTTTTATCACCGGTAACCAGACCACTTGCAGGTCTTAAACATTTCTGAACATCAGCAATTCCTGCCGCAGTCAAAGCCGGGGACTCAAATAACTGAACCGGTGTCTCAATTCCCATCTGCTCCACGGCCTTTTCATACATCTGCAAATTTGACCGTTCAATACCTGCAACAACGACACATTCCATTTTTTCTTCAATCTGGTGTGCCTGCATAAACTGAACAAGCTGACTGACGGATCTTGCCATATCCTGCGAATATTCCTCAGTCTCCTGCTCGTGAAAGCTACGCGTACTGTTGAAATAGTAAAAGTTTCCGTCAATCCAGAGTATGGTTGTCAGAATATTACTATCAGCAATAATCAGAGAAAATGTCCGGTATTTTTTTCCCAGTGTCATCTGAGTCAACCCAATCAGGCTGCTTTCTCCCGAAATAATACTTTTCAGATGAATTCCAATTTCCTGAAAGATATCCAGATAATCTTTGATAAAATCGGTATCGATACTTTCCGCATAGACCTTTTTTATCTTTCCTTTTTGAGAGTTCAACGTCAGATAACTGAATAAACAATTATCGCTGCGACTGATATCTGCAAATTCACGAAAAATGTATTCCCCGGTTTTTTTGATATTCATTTCCGGCATTTCAATCATCTTACCGACAAATTTACTACTGTTGATGACCAAAACAACATCCTTTGTCGATAGTTTATTGGATATCCAGAATTCCTTCATAAACTCAATAAACAATTCCTGATCCATAATAATACCGTTGATAATGCTGCCTTCCGGAGCATCTACAGTATAACTTCTCTCGATTACGATTTTTCGTTCTCCCGGACTTCCGATAACAACCTGAATCTGCTGGTTGGACAGATAAATTACTGTGCTCATTTGTACACCACCTTTATTTATGTCAAATTAATTTTCTTTAGTAAGAATTCATAATAGATTCATACGAACCATAAATTGGCTGAATAACCGCAATCATGATAAAACCAACCACAACTGCCATGACTACAATCATAACCGGCTCTAAATAAGAAACCAGCTTATTGAGTGCCATATCTGAATCAAATTCCATCTGATTGGCTACCGATACCAGCATATGGTCAAGTGTTCCGGTTTCTTCTCCTACCATTATGGAAGAAGTCAGTTTTTTGGTAAAGCCGTCTACTTTGCCGATTGCCTCACTCAAATTGCTTCCGTTTCTCACATCGGCAACTACCTGATCAAACTGATACTCAATATAGGTATTTCCAATCGTCGTCTTGGCAATCTGCAGACAGCTCATAATAGAAATACCGGAGGAATACAGACTTGCGAGTGTTCTTGCAAATCTTGCCGTATAAATAATTTTCCGAAGTTTTCCGATTAACGGCAGATTTAATTCAGCCTTATCTTTGTAAAATCGAATTTTGGGAATGGCAAAAAACAATTTCAGCACAAGATAAATGACCGCTGCTACCACAATCAATACATACCATCTGTTTTTCACAAAATTGCTGATGGTAAGCAAAACCGTTGTTGCCACCGGCAGTGTATCCATCTGGGCAAATAAATCCTGAAACTGCGGAATAACAAAGCCCATAATAACAGCAACAACCACAACAATTAAGACACATAAAATCTTAGGATAGGTCATGGAACTTTTAACCTTCTGATTTAAGCGATACTCTTTATCATAATGCTGGGAAAGCTGTGCAGCAACCGTATCCAAATCACCTGTCGTTTCCGCACTTTTTATCATATTAACAAAAAGCGGCGGAAAAAAATCTCCCTGGTCTTCCAATGTTTCCGAAAAAGCGGTTCCGGCCCTTACCTGTTTTAAGATTGCCGCATAGACCTCTCGGTCCTTGGAATTTAAGGACTCATCTTCCGAAATAATTTTCAACGCTCTTACCAAAGTGACACCGGAACCGAGAAGCTCACTGATATTTCGTGCAAACTCCGATAAAGCATTGGACTTGATGCGTTTCAGTTTTTTTGCATTATTTTGTATTTTGGCACTGATTAGAAATTTATTATCAGCTTTTAATTTTTCATGCAGATCCTGTTCGTCTCTTGCCATAAGCACACCGGAAACATGTTTTCCATCTGCATCCTGTGCCCGGTATTTGTAATAAGTCACAGAATTTCCTCCTTTTTGGGATGACCGCCATATTGCAGTCTTTTTATTTATTATCAGAGTAGTCAAAAATGGTAATCAGATAATCAACCTTCCACCGGTCATTGCCGGATTCATCACATTGATATACAACCCTGTAATGCTCTTTTTCATAAACCATACTCAGAATTTTGTGTTCTTTTTTATCATAGGATAAAATTTCAGTTTTACCCGTCTGTGCCGCTATCCCATAAACTCTTTTTTCCACACCTTCTGCCAGACCGTTCTTTTTTTCCGGGTCATAGACAGACTTTTGTCTTCCGTAATACTCAACATCCAGCATCTCCAATGCCAGCTTTACGTTTTTTCCTTCCCGCAAAGCAAGTCTGCCCTGTGTCGTAATATGAAAATACGAAAAAACAACCGCTCCGAAAATCAGAAGAAACATAAAAATTACTATCATTTTTCGGATTTTGTATCGCTGTTTCTTTTTTAATTCTTTTTCCTGCATACCTTCCATATGTAATTCCTCTTTTGCTTTGCACGCTGTGCTCCCACAATCCTAAAAACGTTCGAAATCTGCCCTAATCCGGTTGCTTTCTTTGAGATAGTCATTGTTTTATCCTGCCATGATTGTCTGAATCATGTACAGATACTGATTTACAACAAAAGCTCCAAATCCGCCATAGGCAGAGACAAAGATGCCGATGCTAAGACACGGTCCAAAGGCAAAATGTTCTTTTCGTCCTTTCTTTTTCGAAAGTAAAAGCCAGACGCCGTAAGCTCCTCCGATTAGCAGACCGATTAAAAAAGCGGCAACATTTCCTTTCCAGCCAAGAAAGATTCCGGAAGCAGCCATCATCTTGATATCTCCTCCGCCAAAACCATCCGGTATCAATAAGACAATCAGAAACATCGGTACACTGATACAAAAAAAACCAATCAGACGTTCCATGACGGTTGGTCCGGGAAATGTAAAAATGGAAATAAGCCCCAGCCCGCCCAATATTACATTCAAAACAGGCGGGATTGTCTGTGTATCCATATCAATCAGGGTAATAACCACTAAAACGACTGCTACAAAAAACAACGTAAGGGAAGCAAATCCGATTCCGTAATGGGCAACAATGCCAACCGCCAATACTCCGCCCAGACCTTCTACCACAGTTCCCCTCATAGAGATCCTTTCAAAGCAGTATGGACATTTTCTTCTATTATAAAGCCATGAAAAAATCGGTATGGATTCGGATATTTTATAGTCATGTCCACAATGTGGGCATTTACTTCTTCCTTCATAGATTTTTTCACTTCCTTCTTTGGTCATTCTTTCACTTACTACATTCAGAAAGGAAAAAACCGTGATTCCAATCAAAAATATAATGATGCATATTAGTACCTTAAGTACAATTCCAGGTACCATGCTCGTTGCTAACAGCATAACGTCTGCCTCCGCATTCTAAACCTTCTAAAACAAAATTTTTTCCACATTCACACATTTAATATAATACGTTGATGTATAATCTCCATAGCGTTCACTGTTTAAGACCAGTGTCATTTTTAGGACATTTTCCGGATAACCGCTACCGGGGCTTTCAAATTTCAATCCACTGACACTATATCCCAAATAGGCTTTGGAATCAAATTTCCAGTCCACCGCATCGTATTTAATGGAGCCTTCCGTCACTTCATCATAATGAATATTCATATATGATTTTCCAATACTGCCGTCCATATTCATCTGCGGTGTGGCACTTATGGTAATTTTGCTTCCCGTTTCGTCCATGAAACTAATCGTATCAATTCCACTGACGTCAGAAGAAACCTGTGGATCAACGGCCGGCAAAGCTCCTTCGATCTGTCCCACAATTTTATTGGAAATCATATTCGAAACCTGTAAGCCGTAGGAATTACCGCTTGCGGCATAATAAATACCGATAATATAACTGATTACCCGCGTTGCGGCAACCATAAAGAGAGCCAACAGCGCAAAAGTCACAATCATTTCCGTCAGCGTCATACCAGCATTATTCAGTTTTTTATGCTTCTTTAACCTCTGTGCTTTCTTCATGATTTCTCAAACCTTTTACTTCGCAACTTCTCAGTTATTTTCTTCTTTTTACAATTGTGTTTCTATGAAATATTACTATTCAACTTATAGACTGTATGTAGGAATCGCACTTAATCCCCTCCGGACGGCGGATCCGTCTTAAAAAAATAGATATCAACATCCAGACTTTCTGCTTCTTCTGCACTCAAAACCGTAGCAGATGAAATCTTATACAACTTTGTTTTTGAAAAAGCAATCGGTGTCGATTCTTGTGGCATTCCTTCTGCCGGTACGAGATTTAATGTAACTCCTTCCGGCGAAAGAGAGCTTGTAATACTCTCCGAATAGACAACGCCCTGAAGTGACTCATGCGCCCGCTTTAAGTCCACGGAATTATAGTACATATTGGATGCCGTAACAATAATTCCGCTAAACATGCCAAGCAAAAGAGCCAGTATGACAAATCCCATCAAAACCTCAACCATGGTCATGCCCTGATTGTTGTTTTTAAAAAATGAACTGTCTGTTTGTTTTTTTTTCTGTATTTGATTGTGAAAAGGAATTAATCTCTGTTTCTCTTTCATCTTTTTCATCTCTTACTGTTTCTTCATCTCTTATTTCTTTTTATCTCTTTGTGTTTTTTCTTTTACTGTATTTTCAACTTTGCAACGAACTTCTTATCCCACAATTCAAAATAGCTTTCAAGCATTCCTTGCATCATGCAACCGGTTACATTATTTGAAAGAAACAGCAGGGTATGATGTTTCCAATACATAATACTGGGGATCCCGGTCACTACCGTCCCCTCGCATACATGTAATCACTGCATCTATGGTATAAGTTGCAACCGCATTCTCCGAATTTGTTCCTTCTCCGGTATTATTTTGATTTCCATTGTTTTGTTTGCTATTCGATTGATGGTTCTGCTGACTATTCTGTTGATTATTTTGTTGCTGATTACCAGAATCCACATCATTTCCTGACAAAGAAGGATCCTGATCATCTTCATCGTCGCCGCCATCTCCTTCTTCATCATCGGCCGCATTCAGGCTATACGTCAAAGCAACGGACAAATGATAGTCCGACATGGTAGATGCCTCGTCCAGATTTAAAACAATCTCTGATACTGCATCGGGATTTTTCTCATCATCCGGTTCTTCCTCATCCATTCCGTCCATGCTGCTTTTCCAGTTTCCCTCACTAATCTGCTTTCCTAAATAAACCGACAATTCCGAAGAAGAATCCGATAACTCTTCCTGAAAGGATTCTGAAAAACTCTGTGCCATGAGCTTACACTGCAGTCTGGTCGTCTGTCTGGCAGTCTGGGCAAACAGGGAATACGTCACCAAAAGGAGAGACAGACAAAAAACCAGAATGACTGCTCCGACAATCAATACCATAAGCATGGCAACGCCGGACTGATTGTTTCGTAGAATATTTCGTTTTCTTTGAAAAAATCGACAACACATTTTCTTTTTCTTCAACTGCCAGTCTCCTCCTTTCCGTGCTTAATTTTTGTTTCTTTTTAGTCTCGTTTTTATCTTTCTTTCACTACTTTGATTTACGACATTGATTTCCTTATTATTTATTATTTACGGTTGTGGTAAAGTACGCACATAAGTGCCATCTGCACCAATCACATAAGGTCTTTCCTCTTTTAAATACTGTGAAACGACAACCTTGGATGTAAAGTTAGCACCCGGCTGGGATGTTTCATTCACCTTTGTTTCATTTACCTGTGTTACATCCGGCATTACTAAGACAAAGTTTCCCATACCATGTTCATCCACCTGATAACGAATCTGCATCGGGATATAGCATGACTGATTCTGCTGACTGTCATACTGATAAAACATGCCAATGCTAATAAACTGTATCATCGGATATATCGGTGCAGGAATATCGTCATCCGGATTGATATCAAAGTTTTCGCCAAGCACACCAACCCAG
>JAEDFR010000027.1 GCA_016297945.1 Lachnospiraceae bacterium
CGGCATTTCCACATCCAGCAAAACCAAATCATATGCATAATCCGTTTCTTCTAATTTTGTCAGACATTCCATCCCGGAATCCGCCTTATCCACGAGATATCCTTTTTGAGATAAAATAAAATCCATCATCTTCAAATTAATCAAATCGTCATCAACAACCAAGATTCTTTTTTCCATAAGCAATCCTCCTCTTTCCATTATATATTTGTCTAATTGCTATTAACCAATTGAGCAAATACATCGCCACGTTCTTCAAAATTCTTAAAAATACCATAGCTTGCTGCCGCCGGTGACAAAATACAACTGCCGCCTTTTTTCGTAATCTGCTTAGCCAAACTCACGGCATCTTCCAGATGATTAACTACAAACAACCGCTCTTTGTGCAAAAAATCCGGATAATCTGACTGAATTTCTTCATAAATCCGTTTGCCGGTATCTTCCATCAGAATAATATGTGCGACTTTGGAATCTGCCAGATAACGCTCGAGGTTTACATAACTAATTCCGCGGTCCATACCGCCAATCAAGACCGTATCTGCATTTTTAATTGTATTTAATGCCTGTATGGTGGTTTCATCAATCGTCGAAATGGAATCATCATAATAAGCAACACCATTCACCGTCCCGATATATTGCAAACGATGAGGCAACGGCACATATGATTGCAGACCTTTTACAAATTCTTCATCGTCAATTCCCAATTCACAACATACACCATAAACATATGCAATGTCCAAATAGTTATGCTCGCCTAACAGACTGATTTCTGTTGTCGGAATCTCACATTGACGGTTCTGATACGAAATCACCGGTAACATTTGGTCTGAATCTGATGGCATATTCAAGATAATGTCCACACCCTTATCTGACTCAATATTGCAATCAGGTTTTATGTGTTTTATGTCAACCAGTTTAATATTGGCACTACACCGTCCGGTTTCCGGTTTGACATCCGGATTGACAAAAAGATAGTCACCATCTTTCTGATTTTCATATATTTTTTCCTTGGAAGCAATATATTTTTCCAAAGTCCCGTAATGATCCAGATGTTCTTCATAAATATTGAGCAAAATACCCCATTTCGGAGAAATGGTCATGTACTCCAACTGATGACAGGATAGTTCGATTACAAAAATAGATTCTTCGGTTACCTCATGCAAAATATCAAATACCGGAATCCCGATATTGCCGGCAAGTATCGCAGGACGTCCGCTTTCTTTCAGTATATGATGCAAAAGCGTCGTAGTTGTACTTTTTCCTTTGGTGCCGGTAATACCGATAATGCGGTCCCGGTAATACTCAAAAAAGAGCTGCATCTGAGACAGAATTTCGGTCTCGTACATAGAAATATCTTTCTTTAATACAATTCCCGGGCTTTTCATAACAAGATCATAATCATCACAGAAATCCTGATACTGCGGTCCGCAACAAAAATCTATGGATTGCAGATTATAATCCGCATATGCCGCATCCGCAAACACTTCCATTTCAAGTGACAAGGCTTTCTGATCGGCAATCGTAATTTTTTTTGCACTTCCGGCTTTTAAAAAAGCCTTTAGCGTCGATTGTCCTTCTCGTCCAAATCCTAAAATCAGGACGCTTTTATCTTTGATACGATTTGCTAAATAAGTTATCATATTCTAACCAACTGCTCCTAAAACTGTTTCTACATCTATTCCAAATATTTATTCCAAATACCGTTTCTACTTCTATACCAAATACTGTTTCTGTATCTACTCCGACAACCGTTTGTATCTCTCCACAAAAACAACTACCCACATTCATTTTATGCTGTTATCTATCAGGTGCTCTGGTACAGCTTTGGATTTAACTCCCTGACAAATTTATCATCCAACTCAAACAACTCCGCAACCAGCGAAGCGGAATATGCAACCAGAAGTGAAATATTCTGTTCGCCCTTTTCCGACAGATTATGCTCTGCCTCCGGATTATCGGTATTTATGCTCCGACATACGGATATGACGTTTTTATATCCGTATGCAGTTAGCTTTTGCATACATTTATCATCCGCATTGATGATATAAAAGACCTCCTGCAACCATTCCTTACAGGATTGTTCTAAGACACAATCCGTCTCATAATCAGTTTGAACCGGAATCAGAGTTTTCTCTCTCTTTTCTGTTCTGTTTTTATAATCCGGAACCAATTCTTCTCCTTCACTTACAATGCTTATTTCAGGTATTGTTTCGTCTGCATTTTGCTTAAAGCGAAGGGCTAAAATATCACAATACGTCTCTTTCCATACGACAATCTGCTCTTGTGTCAGTGCAAACGGTTCAACAATGATCTCATACGATTTGAGCTTTGGCAGACAATAAACCAGTTCTGCCATTCCCAGGAAAAAAATCTTTGCTAACACCGCATCATCATCCGCTACATTTTCCCGATCACAGGGTATCTCCCAACTAGGTGCAAAAGTAGCAATTCCCGGAATCTCAAAATCATAGGTGATGGTTATCCTCGCGGGGATATCTCCGATTACCGGTGCCTCTTCGATCTCAAATCCATAATATATTAATTGTCCGTCTATATTCAATTGCATTTTATCGTCACGCATGAAAGATCCTCTTTATTCCTTTTCCAAATGCTTGATACAAAAGGTATTTTGCTTCATTCATTATAATTCATTTCGCATTTTCAAACAATATCAACTAAGAAAACTGTATTCGAAACTTTCAAGCCAAAACTTTTTATGAATTATATAGCTATGAAAAGCCCAGATGTGATATGATGATAAACGAATAGAAAAATGTAATTATTATGGTATAAATATATGACAGAAAAAAAGAAATCCCTTAAACAATTAATCGAAAACGAAACGCATTTTCTGGACTTTGATTTACGATATCAGATCAGTGAGAATATCTATAAGACTCTCAAACACGGAAGCAAAGACTATCCGGTTGATTTTTATCTCTTAAATGCCACCGAAAGGCTTTTGGATATTATTCCCTGGCACTGGCACAAAGAGACAGAGCTGATTTACATTCTGGACGGATGCGGAGAATTCCGAATCAGTGAAGATTCCTTTCAGATTCATGAAGGAGAAGCTCTTTTTATCAATTCCCAGGTCATGCATTCCTTTTGTATTGCTCCCGGAAGTGAGACATGTACTTGTATTGATATTGTGTTTCGTCCGGACTATCTGATTGCCCCTTCGCAACCTTCCTTATATACCAAATATATATATCCAATCATGCAAAATCAGAACTTAAGGGGATTCGTCTTAACAAAAAATGATATCGAAAAAGCAGGACTGACCTACTATATTCCCGCATTATTTGATTTAAACATAAAGGAAGAAGCCGGCTACGAACTTCACACCAGAGAATTATTGACAAAAATATGGCTCTATATTTTGAAGCAGACAAAGGATATTCATTTTCAGACTTCAAACTCACAACACTCCAGAATATCACTGGACGAGCGCCGGACCAAAGAAGCCTTGCAGTATATTGAAAATCACTACACAGAACCCATCACTTTGGATGACATTGCTAACAGCATTCATTTGAGCAGAAGCGAATGTTGCCGTTGCATCAAGCGTTGTATGAATATGACACCGTTTGAATTTTTATTACAGTTGCGGATTCAAAAAGCCGGACAGCTTTTATCAAACAGTAAAAGATCATTGTCCATCGCAGAGTTAGCATCTGCTGTCGGTTTCAATTCCTGTAGCTATTTTAACAAACTCTTCCGGAAATATATGGGTTGTACGCCATCACAGTATAAAAAAAGAATGCGGGATCAATGACATCCCGCATTTTTTGCATCTTCAAGCACATCAAAAGCCTGGCCCTTTGCCCAGGGACTTCCCACATCACAACGGCCATGGTGTTGCACCTTGGCACTGGTTCCGGCTTTAAATTCATCTGAAACAACCACATTCATCCGACTGGTTTCCGTCTTACTGAAATTTTCCAGAATCGCAAGCATATTTTCAATATCTTCTTCGCTCACTTCTTCCTGTCTTCTTTTTTCTTCTTCGGCATATGCCTCTAAATCGACAATAAATACCGGTTCTTCGTTATTCATCATAGCTTATTTTTTAGCAGACTGTAACGCCCTATCTGCCATGCTCTCCTTTCCCTCAATTACTTTTCTTATTTTTCTTTTTTCATTAATTCTTTATATCATAAAACAAATGCTGTAAAAACAAATTCAGTTAAAACAAATCCAGCAATTCCAAAACAAACAACTAATTTTTAGGACGGTTGGTTACGATACACCCATCGGAATATTGCTGCTCCTATAATAATAACATATCCAAGCAGACTGTAAATATCCGGAATTTGATTTAAAAATAAAAATCCTAAAATAGCCGCAAATAAAATCTGCGAATAATCATATACCGAAATATCTTTTGCCGGCGCATAGGTATAAGCTGCGGTTATATTTAACTGTCCGCCCATTGCCGCAAATCCTGCCAAAATCAAAATTAGCCACTGCTTCGGGGACATGGGCGTATAATGCAAAAGCATAACCGGCGTAAGCATGAGTGTAGAAAACAGAGAAAAGAAAAAAACAATGACACTTCCACGCTCTCCCCGATTGCCCAAAAGACGGACAAATGTATAGGCAACTCCGGCACCAAGTCCGCCCAAGGCACCGATCAAAGCCGGCACAAAACTCATATGAAGCGACGGTTTCATCACAAATAAAGCACCGATAAACGCAATCACCACAGCCGCCCAGTCTCTCTTACCTGCCCGCTCTTTTAAAATGAAAATAGAGAAAATGATCGCAAAAAAGGGGGAAAGCTTGTTTAACATATTAGCATCTGCTATATTTAATCGGTCAATTGCATAGAAATTACAAATCAGTCCCGTAAATCCGCAGGCGGCACGCAAAAACAAAAACGGCAGACTGCCTTTTTTTATATGAAATTTTTCTTCTGTTTTTAACAACATTACGGTTGCGGCTATCAAAGCAACAATATTCCTGAAAAAAGCTTTTTGGAACGAAGGAACATTACCTGCAAGGCGCACCAAAAAAGTCATCAGCGAAAAGAAAAAAGCCGCCGCAATAATATGAAGGATTCCTTTGGTCTTATCTGTCATTTTATATTCTCTTTTCATCCTAATTTTTAATTTCTTTCAAACATAAACAATCATTTTTCCTTGTGCCATTATAACACTTTTGATAAAATTATCCATAGAAATGCGGAAGTTACCTGATAACGAAGCAATTCGCAACGGTATCTTTACCAAAGAAAAAACAGAAAGGACAAATATGTCGGAACAATGAGAGAATTTATTATTTCAACAGAAACAAACTGTGATCTTTCGGCAGAATTTATCAAAACAAATAATATCTGCGTCATCCCCCACTACTATACGGTTGATGAGGAAGTTTACGGTGACGGAAAAGAACTGACAAACAAAGAATTTTATGACAAAATGCGCGACAAGCATAAAGTCGGCACCATGGCCAGCAATCCTGCTGTCATTGAGGAGATGTTTACGGCAATTGCCAAAGAAGGAAAAGATATTATCCATATCAGCTTTTCTTCCGCATTAAGCGGCGGCTGCGGCAATGTTCAGATGGTTTCCAACCAGATTATGGAAGCTTATCCGGAGATGAAAATTGTGGTCATTGATACACTGGCTGCATCCCTTGGCGAAGGTATCATGATTAAAAAAGCTTTGGAACTGAAAGCAGAAGGTAAAACCATCGACGAAACCGTTTCCATTATTCAGGATTTATGTCCTCATCTTAATACGCTGTTTACCGTTGATGATTTAGATTATTTGTATCGTGGCGGACGTCTTTCAAAAACGACTGCCATCGTCGGCTCATTGGTTAACATAAAACCAATTCTAAAAATCAACGAAGAAGGCAAACTGGTTGCCCATTCCAAAGTCAGAGGGCGTAACAAATCCATTCAGGCTCTGGTTTCCATGATGGAAGAACAGCTTGGCTCTTACAAAGACAAACAGCTTGAAATCGGAATTATGCATGGAGATTGCGAAGACGATGCACTGACATTGAAAAAACTGGCAGAAGAAAAATTCGGCTATACCAATTTTATGATTGAACCAATTGGTCCCAGTATCGGTGCACATTCCGGTCCCGGAACATTAGGAATTGTCTTTTTAGGCGACCATCGTTAATAAGGATTTATAATATAATAATATAAAATGACCGGTTTCAACTGTCCGAAGACGAAGTCTGATTTTTGAAACCGGTCATTTCATATTATTTTGTGAGCATGCCGTTATTTTATGCCAATCCTTTTTCTTCTATCCAGTCATACAACATCTTTTTATTCTTTTCTATACATCTTCCTCTGAATTCAAATACCAGAATGGTCAAAATAGTAAAAACAATTGCTATCCCTGCCAAAACTTCAACTTCAAAAAGAATTCCTTCGGTATCTCCTGCTGCAATGGCTGCCCTGAAACCATTTACAGAATAAGTAAACGGCATCCATTTATGAAGTACTTGTGCCAGAGGTCCTGAAATTTCAATCGGATAAGTTCCGGCTGAACCGGTCAACTGCAGTACCATAAAAATTAGCATTAAGAAACTTCCAACTTTACCAAATACAATATCAAAGAAATACTGGATACACATAAATGCAGTCACTGCTACAGTTGCCACAATGACGGTTTTTATCATGCTTCCGGGTGTGAAATCAAGGAAAATGCTCATAACCATCATCAAAACAATCACCATTAAGATACCAACCGGTGCTGCAACAGCCGCTTTACTCAACCACCATGAAAAACCATTTTTAAACTTTCCATGATATTTTGTCAACGGATACATCAGACAAAATGCCAGACAACCAACCCATAATCCAACGGACATCATATAAGCTGCCATACCATGTCCATTATTCTCAACAGTAGTCAGATTATGTTCAACCAGCTCAACCGGAGCAGAAAACATATCCAGATTTTTATCCTCTGCCTTGTTTTCTGCAACACGATTCGCGCCGTCTGCCAGAGCATCATGCAAAGCTATCGTTCCTTCTTTCAAATCTCCCAAACCATCTCCAAGTTCTTGGGAGCCATTCTGCAATTGTTTGGCACCATCTGCAATCTGTGATGCTCCCAGCTCTAATTCATCAGAGCCGTCTGCAATTTGTGTAACCGCATCAGCAACCTTTATCGTGCCTTCTGACAAACCCGTTGCTCCTGTTTTTAATGCATTGGAATTCGATGTCAGTTTCGTTACTCCTTCTAATAAACTGCCAGCTCCGGAATCCAACTGTCCGACACCTGCCGCCAAAACTCCGGATTTACTATTCAGTGTTGCTAAACCGTCATCAACCTGTTTCGTGCCAGCATAAATCTGATTTAATCCGCCACTCAACTGTTTTGAACCACTTGCCAATCTCTGTGTAGCATCCTTTAAGCTATCAAGCTGGGAGCCAAACGAATTCATATTCTGATTAACTTCCAAAACAACACCTTCAGCTCCGGCAAGAGCCCCACTTCCGGCTGCCGCTTTTGCTGCAGATAAGGCAATGTCTCCCGACGCATTTAAAACAGCGCTATATGCAATGGTTCCCGCATTGGCAACCGTGCCGGAGCCATAGCCGGCCGCATAAGAACCACCCACTGCAGATGAAATTCCATCATGTACTGCAACATATCCCGGATCTGACCGAACAGATGTAAGCACCGCATTTCCGATTGCCTGAGAATTAACACTGCTTGTCACGGTTGCTGCCGTCAGCGAAACAATATTACTTTTTGATCCGGCTATATTCGATGCCACAGTCGATAAAACTGTTGCTCTTTGCTCATCTCCGTCCGTGGATGCTTGATCAGATAATTCATTCAGATTTGCAACAATTGCATCAACCGTACCACCGGATGCCTGGGAAGCCACCGTATTAGCAGTCTGTGTCGCTGTGCTCGTTGCAGCACTCGCAATCAACTGATCCATTCCTGTCTGCAACTGACTAATATACCCTGCCGCTTCATTTTGAGATGCATCCTTCCCTGCCGCAATCAAAGCAGCCTTTGCTTCAGCACCTGTTGATAATACCTGTGCATTTGCTGCTGCCGTTGCCTGTGCAATGATGGTATCTTTTTGTTCGGTTACTGCTGCTTCTGCCTGGGTTTTGATTGTTCCAGCCTGCGCATCAACTGTTGCAGATGCCTGATTTGTAATGGCACTCTTTTGCTCATCGCTTAAAGAAACACTTGGCAAAGAAATATTTAGAACTGCCTGATTCACTTGTGACATACCGTCTGCCAGATTGGATGCACCATTAAGTGCACCTTCTTCACCTTCATAAGCTTGTGCTAACTTGTCTGTTCCGGTTTTTAAATCTCCAACACCTTTGGTCAGTGCAGGTACACTCTCTGCCAGTGTGCCGGTTCCGTTTTTTAACGTACCGATCCCTGCTGCCAGCTGTCCTACACCATCCGTATACTGTCCGATGCCACCTGCCAATTCACCGGCCCCCGATGTCAATTGTCCCATAGAATCATTTAACGTATGAGCACCTTTGGAGAGTGTTCCTGTTCCTTTTTGTAATGCATTTGCACCGTCTGATAAGAGCAACAGATTTCCCGTTATCAGATTATTACCCTCTGCTAACTTTTCTTCCCCATCCAACATATCCTGTGTACCATCAGTGGCATCACAAAATCCGCTTTCAATATCTGTCAGAGAATCAAACACATTTTCCGTATAAGTTCTTGTTACTTGCTCCGTGATATTGGACTGAATGGTTTTCATCGCGCTTTCTCCAAGCTTCATGGAAATGTAATTCTTTCCCGGATTCGTTGTATATTCCAGCTTCATTTGCACCGGTTCTTCATCCATGACCGTCGTTGCGTTTTTTGAAAAGTCTTCCGGTATGGTAATTACCATGTAATATGTTCCGTTCTTTAATCCTTTCATTGCAACATCTTCATCCACGAGATTAAATGCCATGGAATCATTCTCTTCCAAATTTTCTGCCAGCGTATCTCCTACCGCTAACTCTTTTCCCTGATAGGTAACCGGTTTATCCTTATTGACAACTGCAACCGGTAAATATTCCAAATCACCATATGGATTCCACATAGAAGAAAGAAACAATCCCGCATAAATAGACGGAATTAAAATAATAGCCATAACAATGACCATTAAAAGCTTGTTTTTCCAAAGAGATTTCAATTCGGATTTCAGCATAAAAAGACCTCCATTTGCTTTGCAATAAAATAAAACTGAAGCAAGCATAATTGAGATTATCTCTAATTTCAATGGTCAAAATATTTTACATTTGTATATTATTATTCTTTTTATTTCATTTATGTATATTATTTACATTTTTTTAATATTCGTTTTATTGATTAAATACACATTTGTTACTTTACTTTCATATTTACATATCTTATACTTAAAAATAAAGTAGATGGATTGTTCATAACGCATAGCACAAATACACAATTGTATAAGAACAAATAATGAAAGGACATTTTACAATGGAAACAACGATTCCCTTTTTACAACAGACATCCAACATGGACCGCAGAAAAAGAAAGAGCAGACAGGCAATTGAACTCGCTCTTTTAGAATTGCTGGGTTCCAAAAAAATAGATGAAATCTCTATCAGCGAGCTGGCAGAGACTGCAGATGTAAACCGCAAAACGTTTTATAATCATTTTTCTTCCGTTACGGAAGTTTTAGATAGTGTTGAGGGAAACTTTTTTCATTATATTTTCAGCCTTCTGCCGGAAGAAATCACTATCAACAATACAGTCGAGATTTATCATCTATTATCATCCATAATAAAGACAACGGCTCCGCTTAAAGAGCTTTTAAAAAACATCTTTTCCAACGACCATTCCACAGCTTTTGAAGAAAATTTCAGTGAGCAACTGCTACCATATATCCGAAAATGCATGAAAACCTATCAGGTAGATGACGCCATAATCCCATACCTGTCCAAATATATCGTACACGGCGTAACCGCTATGTACTTGCAGTTTATCCGTGACGACTCCCTATCCGCAGAGCAATTTACCATGCTGACTTACAATCTGGTGCTGTCTTCTCTGCATCTGGATAATTTCAGGGATATTTCTTAATCAACGAGCATCTTGTACTATACATAAAATACCGTATTTCATTATATAAAACTGTATTAAATTTTGTACGTTTTAAAAATACCAAAGAATCCAGAAAAATCAACTGTTCCTGCTGTGGTTACGATACATGCAAGGATATGACTGTTGCTATTTTTAACGGCTTCAACCACAAAGAAAACTGTATTCACTTTGTCAAAAGTCAGGTGGAGATTGAAAAGGAAACCGCATCCGGTCTGGCAATGCAGGTCGAACAGGAAAAAGATATTGTTGTAGCGCAACAGCAAAATATCATTGATACTAGAAAGACTGGCAGAAAACTAATTGTTTTCTGCCAGTCCGTTTTCTATATCTACCTTTTATGCCTTCACTGCATATCGAAGCTTTGTCGATCTGGCCCTTGGATTGCGGTGGCATTCCTCAGCTCCCGGTCTTATGACATCTTCTGCAATTTCGACATAAACGCCTGCTTTTTTTAACTCTTTAAAAGACTTTTTCACCAGACGGTCTTCCCCGGAATGAAACGTTAAAATCGCCACGCGGGCACCCGGATTCAAGATATCCGGTAACTTCTCTAAAAAGCTGTATAACACCTCAAATTCGCTGTTTACATCAATACGGAGTGCCTGGAACACCCGGGCACAGGATTTTTTGACAGCTTCTTTCCGTTCTTTTTCGGGAACCCTGCGAAGTGCCTCTTCAATCGCATTTTTTAAGTCAACCGTTGTCATAACCGGCTTTCCAACACGCTTTTTATTCATCACGACATGCGCGATTTCCTCGGCATAGGGCTCATCCGCATTCTCAATCATCATACCGATAAAATCATCTTCGGATAATTCTTTCAGCCTTTCTGCCGCACTTACTCCATGTTCCGGATCCAGTCTTAAATCTAACGGTGCATCCACCTTATAAGAAAATCCCCGGTCCGGATTGTCAATCTGCATCGAAGAAACCCCCAGATCGGCAAGTACAAAATCAAACTTTCCGGCTTCTTTTGCAATTTCATCAATATCAGCAAAATTTATTTGCCTGATTGTTAAAATGCTTTCGTCATACCCCATCGAAGCAAGACGCTCTTTCGTCTTTACAATCTCAATTGGATCTACATCTAAAGCATAAAGATGTCCGTTTCCTTCTAATTTTTGAAGCATGGCCTTGGTGTGTCCGCCATAACCAAGTGTTGCATCTAATCCCTGTTCTCCCGGTTTTATATTTAAAACCTCCAGTATTTCATCGACCATGATGGAAATGTGCATTCCGGCCGGAGTACATCCTTTGCGGATTACTTTTTCAATGGTGTCCGCGTATTTTTCCGGATTGGCTTCTTTATATTTTTCATGAAAATTGCGCGGATGCGTTCCTTTATAACGTACTCTGCGTTTGTGTTCTGTTTCCATACATGTCCTCTTTAATAACTGTTTTCTTCTATAAATCTCCGGGCGATACTACAAGTGTAACCTTCCGTACTTTTCTTCCCTCTTCTGAGGTATTCATCATATATTTCTGCAATAATTTTCCATATTCCAATGTAAATTCCGTCATTTCCGCATCCGTCAACATCAAAGAAGCAGAACCAATCGTCAGCATATCTCTTTGCGGATCGGGATCTTCTTTTGCAAAATAACGGTGAAACTCTCCCTGCAGACCCATCAATGCCTGTTGGACAAGCTGATTGACTTCTTCTTTCGAATCACATGACTGATCTGCCTCTTTCATACAAAAAGTTCTCTCTACAGATCCCCTCTTATTTTCTTCTCGTACCACCTGTATGACACCGGCATCCAAAAGTACCTTGATATGTCGATACAGACTAGCCCTCGGAACATCGGAAAGGATTTTCCCAATCTCAGAAGAAGTCGCCTCACCTTTTCCGATAATAACCTGAAGAATTCTCTGACGAACCGAATTCATACAGGCATCCATGTAATCCTTTTTCATAGCTTTCTCTTCCTTCAACTTTAAAGTCAGTTGGGATTTCTTTTACAGATATTCCCTTTAAAGCACACATAATAATATCAATTTAGAAACCAAATGCAATCCAAAATGTCCCAGCATTGCATACTGAATTCCATATTTACGATACCAACGGCCAAAAAACAGACCAAATCCACCGTTCAATAAGAAACAACGAAACAGAATCAGTGCATTAATTTCTCCAAAAAACATTTGCGTAGCCGGCAGATGTCCGATTGCAAACACAAAAGCCGACGCTACATTTGCAGTAATAAAAATCCAGGCCGGAATATCTGTTTTTTCTTTTTTGCGTGCAAAAATCATGACTAAAATGAATGCAATCAGGCTCATAAAAAACCAGCGCATTAATACTTCTTCAATCACACCGCCATATGTCAGTGAAGCGATAAAATACGCTAAACTAATCCCTTTTTCATAATCCTGTGCAACCTCGGAAATCATGCTTCCGAAGGTAAAATAGTCCGATGCAAAAAGAACACCAAGTATCAAAATTGCCGGAACAACTTTTTTTAAGACTGTTATCTCGAATTTAAACGATTTTAAAAGCCCCAGTCTATCTACCAGAAAATAGCCCACAATCCACGCTACCAGAGCATAGACAACTGACTGCATCGTAGCAACCGCAACTAAAGCTTCTAAGCTACCAAGCTGCGCTTTAGCTGTTTCTATCAACTCCGGATCCGAATGTTGCAACATATAAAGACCGGTTGTGATTCCACCGATTATCGCAATCGGAAGAATGCAAAGAGCAGATAATAGAATTGACTTCCATTTCACCATATACTTATTCATACTGTTTCCTCCATCTTTTAATCTCATTTTTGAGACTGGTTATTTTTAGACTAGTCTCATTTTTGAGATTTGTCAAGATGAATAGTCTCACTTTTGAGATTCGTATGTCGTCCTTACAGGCAATTATATATATTTACCTGTAAGGACGACGCGCTATATCCCAAAAACTACGAGAACAACAAGTAAGAAACAGCAAAAGTATTCGACATATCAATTAATCTATTTTTATGTTTTTTCTGTTGATTCGCTTGTACACACTCTCCCGAAGCAATGTATAAAAAACAGCCACCAACGGAATAAAGAAAATCATTCCCAGCAATCCAAACAATTTTCCTCCAATGATAACTGCCATCAGCGTCCACAATGGTGAAAGACCTACCGAGCTGCCGACAACCTGCGGATAAATAAACTGGTTTTCAATAAATTGCACAACCTGATAAACGATGAAACACACAATTGCCTGTATCGGATTGACAATCAAAGTCAATAAAACGACAATACCGCATGAGAAAAAGGCTCCAATGTAAGGAATAAACGAGCATACTGCCGTAAGCATGCCAACCAGACCTGCATAAGGCAACCGGAAAATCAGAAATGCAATAAACATTAATGTTCCCAAAATCAATGCTTCCACAAACTGTCCGGACAAAAATTTCGTATAAACCGTACGAATCAAACCTGCAACATAAACAATTTTATCAGCTATTTCTTTTTTCAGATATGCATATAACACCTTTTTTGTATGCCGTTCCAAATCCTTTCTGCTAACGAGAACATAAAACATGACAACAATTGAAATGGCTCCCGTGGTAATCACGGAGATGGTAGAAGCTGCAGTTCCTGCGATTTTATCTATCACAACTCCAGCTCCGCTTAAAAACTTCGAAACAATGCTTGCTAAATTCAAATTTTCCATCCAATCCGTTACCGGTGTCGTATCAATATTATAACTTTTTAATATGGCAGCCCATTCCGGCCATTTTTCTTTTATCATATAGCCTATACTTTTGACGGATTCAACAATTTGCGGAATAGCGACTGTTCCGACCAGAACACCTACGAGAATAATCAGGCAAATAGTTAAAATCAGGCTCAGAAAATCCACAACCTTATCACTTGGCTTAAATCTTGTACGTGAAAAAGCTTTTATCAAAATCCGTTTAATCCCATTCATCGGAACAGACAATATAAAAGCAAGAATCACGCCGATCAAAAGCGGAAAGAAAATCCCTACAATATTTTCCAAAAAGGAAAGGACCTCTTTCAAATTCATAACGGCGGCAAACAGAATAATCCCGAATGCAACCAATAAAAAGTTCTGTTTCATTTTCTTATCCATAAAAACACCCCTTGTTTGCAATCATATTCTGATAATAGCACGTTATTCTTTGTATGACAAATTGCCGTTTTATCTTTGCCATGAGTTCTCCTATACTTGCATTCATTCTGCTTTTTTCATCTATTGATATCCGTTTTTCTCACAACATCCCTTACCTTTAATACAAATGAAGGCGAAACCGAAAGTTCATCAATGCCCATTTTAAGAAACGTTTCCGTAAGCGTTGTATCCGCTGCAAGTTCGCCACATATTCCGACCCAGGCGCCATTTTTATGGGCATTGTCCGCTGCCATTTCAATCAGCCTTAAAACAGCTTCATGATGGGTATCCATAAAGTTTTCAATGTCAGGATTTTGTCTGTCGCAGGCAAGTGTATACTGCGTAAGGTCATTGGTTCCGACGCTGAAAAAGTCTACAAGCGGAGCAAGCTTGTCGCTGATGATTGCGGCCGCAGGAGTTTCAATCATAATTCCCAGTTCCACATTTTCCGAATATTCAATGCCTTCCTGTTTCAGCTCACTTTTTACTTCGTCACAGATTTCAAGAACCTTTCGCACTTCACTTTCGCTTGTAATCATAGGAAACATGATTCCAAGTTTTCCGAAAACAGATGCTCTGTAAAGTGCTCGAAGCTGTGTCCTGAAAATTTCAGGATGCGTCAGACAGATTCGGATTGCCCGCATGCCAAGTGCCGGATTCTCTTCCTTTTTCAGTCCGAAATAATCAGCCTGTTTATCTGCACCAATGTCAAGAGTACGAATAATTACCTTCTTGCCCGCCATGCTTTCAAGTACTTTTCTGTATGCAGTAAACTGCTGTTCTTCTGTCGGAAAATCCGCATTTTCCAGATAGAGAAATTCACTTCGAAAAAGCCCTATTCCGCCGGCGTCATTGGCAAGCACGGCACCGATGTTGTCAACGCCTCCAATATTTGCAAAAATATTGATTTTGGTGCCATCGAGAGTTACATTTTCCTTGCCTTTCAAATTTTGCAAAAGTTTTCTATGTTCTTCATCATTCTTTTGTTTGAGAACATAATTCTGCATTGTTTCTTTATCCGGTTCAAGATATATTTCACCCATATAGCCGTCAACAATTGCGCTCTGACCATCTCTGATTTCATCTAAAAATGTATCACCGACACCAATGATTGCAGGAATATTCATATTCCTTGCTAAAATTGCGGTGTGAGAATTGGATGATCCATGGGCTGTTACAAAAGCAAGCACCTTATCCTTATCAAGGGAAACCGTTTCGCTTGGTGCGAGATCATCTGCACAGATAATCACTTTGTCATCCAATGGATTCTCCTCACTTTTTATACCTGTAAGATTTGCTATGATTCTGTTGGAAATATCTTTGATATCCGCACTTCTTGCCTGCATATAGGCATCGTCCATTGCCAAAAACATTTCGGAAAAATTGTCAGCAGTGACCGCCACGGCATATTCTGCATTTACCTTCTGTGTGTCGATAATATTGTCAATGGATTCGTTGTAATCTTCATCATCTAACATCATCATATGAATTTCAAAAATCTGGGCATTTGCTTCGCCTACTTCTTTCAAAGCCTTTTCATATAACGTTCCAATCTGCTCTTTTGCAAGATTTTTCGCATTCTCGACACGTTTTTTTTCAGTTTCTGTATCCTCACAGCGCATTCTCTTTACAGCTAAATCCTTTTTTTTGAAAACGGAAATTCTGCCAATAGCAATTGCACTGTAGACGCCTTTTCCCATGTACTTTTTCACAGAAATTGCCCCCTTTTCATTATTTTATCATAGATTACTTTCAAAAAAATCCTTCATTGCAGTATATGATTTTTCTTCGTCGCCACCATCGATTGTAACAACAACCGTATCACCTTTTTTGACACCAAGGCCCATAATCATCATGAGCTTTAATGCACCGGCAGTTTTGTCTCCCTTTTTGATAGTAATCTCACTGTCAAGTTCTTTTGCTGTTTTCACCAACATTCCTGCCGGTCTTGCATGAATACCAAGTTCGTCTATGATTGTGTAATTAAATGTTTTCATAATCTCATATCCCTTCTGTTTAAAATTGTATTTTTTTATAAGAGTCGATAGCTCCATTGTGTTGCACACTTTCGCCACAAAACTGATTTGAAAAATGCAACATTTTTTCAAGTTCCTCTTTTGTTATTTTCTCAAGAGTATCCTTTGTTTTTTCCAGAGATTTTAGTCCAAATAGAAAGGAACCAATAAACCCGTCTCCTGCGCCTGTAGTATCAATAGCATTTACTTTTTGGCAAGGTGAAAAAGCCTTTTGGTTTTTCGTGTAGGCATACGCCCCTTTACTTCCACAAGTGTATATAATCAGCTTCACATTACCTGTAAACAACTGGGGCAATGCATTTTCAATTTCCTCTTCGCCCGTAAGAAAGGCAAGCTCTTCATCCGAAATTTTTATGATATCTGACAGCGGAATAAATTCATGTACTGTTTTATTAAGTTCTTCTTTACTTTTCCATAAAGGAAAGCGAAGATTCGGATCAAAGCTGATGATCGTATCTTTTTTTGCCGCGATTTCAATTGCTGCTTTGTGAGCTTCTTTCATCGGAAAATCTCCGAGGGAAACGCTGCAGAAATGCAAAGCGTAGGCATCATCAAACATATTATCCGTAATCTGTTCTTTATCAAAAAGCATATCGGCAGATGGATTTCTGTAAAAAGAAAATGTTCTGTTTCCATTTTTTTCAAGACTTACAAAAGCAAGTGCCGTATTTGCTTTGTCTGTAAAGCTTATAAGAGACGTATCAATCCCAAAATTTTTCAGTTCTTTTTCAATCTTTCTTCCGAAAGGATCATCACCAAGTTGCGTAATGATTTTAGATTTTCCTCCAAGTACACGGAAAGCACCACACACATTTGCAGGTGCGCCGCCTACTTTCGGATGAAAGGATGTAACATTTTCAAAATCACATCCCGTTTCGTTTGGAATAAAATCAATCAATGCTTCGCCAATTGCAATCAGAGTATCCTTTTTCATACCTTCCTCCTTCGCATTTACAGTTGATACATGTTTCCTTCAAATCCCTCTATTTCAAGAAAAACGCTTTCTTCATCGGGATAAAATCTGGTTGATAAAACAGTTTCGCCGTTATTTATATAAATTTCTATGGATGACATATCTACAATCATTCTTATCTTTTCCGGATTTTCAAGAGGTGCTTTTCTTGTTGTTCTTCCACAACCGTAGTCTCTATCATGAAATTTCATTTCAAAAAGCTTACTGCTTTTATCATAAGAAAAAACAAACTTTTTGTTAAAATTCAGGCTGAAATCTTCTGTGATTTTTCCTTCAAGTTCAAAAGGAAGTGTAACCTTCATCCTTTCACTCTCATGGATTGTTTTGCCTAACTTACGCAGATTATTAAATTCTTTCAGAGGTTTTTGGACTAACTTTCCATCTTTTCCCAATCCGATTTCCCGTGGGATTGTCAGGCAATGCTGCCAGCCAAGCTCTGTGGTTGCATTTTTGTATTCCGGAGTATCCATTCCCATCCAGCCGATTAAAATTCTTCTGCCCATAGGATCTACAAACGTCTGTGGCGCATAAAAATCAAATCCCATATCCCATTCAGTAAATTCACCGAGTTTGTTTTTCTCAGCCGTAAAATACCCCGACTGAAACAGGTTCTGAAATTTTGTATCATATGCTTCAAGTCCCTGTGGACATACACTTAAAAATCCTTTTCCATTGAATTCAAAATAATCCGGACATTCCCACATATAGCCGTAGTTTTCTTTTGTTACCATGTCCCTGTATTTCCAGTTTACAAGATCCTGAGATTCGTAGAATAATACACAGCCCTTGTCATCTATGGTCCTTGCACCAAGAACCATGTTCCATACATCTCCATTTCGCCACACTTTAGGATCCCTGACATGGCAGGAACAAAACGCAGGATAATCTTTATTACGCAGAAGAATTTCCTTTTTGCCCATACTGCTTGCATCTTTTGAAGTCACATGAATTACATTTGCCTCTCTGCCTTCCGTAATGTAATTATAATCACCTGCAAGCTTTACATTTCCCGTATAAAAGATATGAAGGCTATGATCCTTTACCACTGCACTGCCGGAATAAACACCATGGCTGTCCTCCGGAATATCCGGCATCATCACCGCTTTGTCAAACGTCATATCAAAGAGATTTTTACCATGATAATGTCCCCATCCTCTATCGGAATGACCGTCTGCTCTTTTGGGACTGTACTGAAAAAATACATGATATTCATCATTGAAATAGCAAAGTCCGTTGGGGTCATTTAACCAGCCCTCAGGTGGTTCTAAATGAAATTTTTGACGATATTTTTCTGAAATAATATTTGCCATTGCTGTATTCCTCGCTTTTAAACACTTACTTCAATCAGTTTTTCACCATGCGTAACATCGCCCTGTACAGCTTTCTTTACATCTTTGTAGTCATCCGCATTTGTAACAAGTACCGGCGTGATGATGTTGTATCCGTTTTTCTGAATGAATTCCCGATCGAAGGTTATGAGCGTCTGTCCCACAGTCACTTTGTCACCCTCCGAAACATGTGCGGTAAAGCCCTGTCCCTTGAGTTCAACTGTGTTAATTCCTACATGAATAAGCATCTCACAACCGTTTTCCAATTTAAGACCAACTGCGTGATGCGTATCAAAAATAGTTTCAACCACAGCATCTGCCGGTGCAGTTATGATGTTATCCGAAGGTATGATTGCACAACCCTTTCCGAGAATTTCCTGTGCAAATGTTTCATCCGGTACCTCTGATAAGTCAACCGTTTCTCCACTTATAGGTGAAAGGATCATAAAACCGTCATCTGTATTTTCTGAAGAAATGACTGCTGTTTCTGCACTTGGTTCCTCACTTGATTCTTCACTTTGTTTTTCACTCTGCTTTTCTTTAACAGTTTTTTTATCATTTACAATTTCCGGATGATTGGTTCCAAAAAAGAACGTTAGTATAAAAGCAACTGCCATGGCAACGGACATGGATACAATATATTTTACAGGATGATTTAGTGTAAGAAGGATAGCAAAAATACCTGTAACTCCGGTTGCTGTTGCACCAAGATTCAGAACGGAACATACCATTGCACCACAGGCACCACCGATTGAACCGAAAATAAACGGTTTCATAAAACGAAGGTTGACACCAAAAATCGCGGGTTCTGTAATTCCCAACATACAGGAAAGCGCAGAGGGATAAGCCATGGAACGTACCTTATTATTTTTGCTTCTGATAGCAACCGCAAGACAGGCAGCACCCTGTGACATATTGGCAGCTGAAGCAAGCGGCAGCCAGTAAGTTACACCATATTTTGCAAGCTGTCCTATATCAATCACGGTATACATATGATGAATACCACCAACAACCGTCGTCGAATATAATCCTCCCATGATAAAGGAGCCTATTCCAAATGGGATCGTGATAAGCTTCTGAACACCTGTGATAAGACCGTTTTCAAAGGTGTTGAATACCGGTCCGATAAATGTATAAACTGCAAACGCCGTAATTGTAAGGCTTAAAAGAGGTGTAACAAACAGATCAATGATATCGGGTACAATTTTATGCAGTTTCTTTTCCAACTTAGCAAGAATAAATGAGGCTATAATAATCGGAATAACATGTCCCTGATATCCAACCATGTGCACATCATAAAGCCCGAAAACAGAAAATGTCTGTTCATAACCATTGGAAATCGTCCAGGCATTCTGTAAATCGGGATGGATAAGAAACATTCCGATTACGGCGCCTAAATATGGATTTCCGCCAAAAACTTTTGTTGCCGAATAGCTTATCAAAATCGGAAGAAATACGAAAGCGGCATTGGAAAGTAATTTAAAAACCGTAAATATATAACCATCCGTATTCAGGCCGATGATACCATTTGAAGACATAAAGTTTAGTGCCTCCATAATTCCCATGATTAATCCGCCTGAAACGATTGCAGGAAGAATGGGAACAAAAACATCACCCAATGTTTTAATCAGTCTTTTGATTAGATTCTGCTTTTTATAAGCCTCCTCTTTTAGTTGCTCTTTGGAAGAGCCTTCAATTTCTGCCAGATCGATAAATTCATCATAGACCTTATTTACCGTACCTGTGCCGATGATAATCTGTAATTGTCCCGCACTTTCAAATACACCTTTTACAACATCTATATTTTCCAGTGTTTCCTTGTCAATTTTGGCATTGTCACCAATGATCAGTCTTAATCTCGTGGAACAATGTGCCGCACTTGCGAGATTTTCTTTTCCGCCAATTGCCAAAAGTATCTCTTTTGCTGAATTTCTGTAATCCATAGAATCCTCTCCTTCATCAATATTTGTCTGGACTGTTTAACATTTTTACTGTCTTTGTGTGGATTCTCTTTCCATGATTTCATAATCAAGCGTAAGCGTTTTGGGAATAATATTTTCTCTTTTTAGTAATAACAACAGCATATGTGCAGCTTCCTCACCGACTGTTTCATAATGGAAGTGTACCGAAGTCAGAGAGCTGGAAGCAACCTTACATAGATGAGAATCACCTATTCCGGAAATCATCAACTCTTCGGGAATATTGATTTTATGATTATGGGCACATATTACGGCACCCGCTCCAATATTATCCGTAGCACAGAAAATAAAATCCGGTCTCTTATGGTTTTTTAACAGAATTTCAGCCTTTTCATATCCGGAATCAATCGTAAAATCTGCCGTAATCATATTATTTTTTTTATTTCAATATGATAATCATGCAGAGCTTTTAAGAAACCTTTTTTTCTCGCAAGACCTGCGGCTTTATCACTCTCTGTAACGCCGATAAATCCCGGATTTTTGCCTCCCTTTTTTATCATAAGCTTCGTAATCGCATAAGCCGCACTAAAATCATCATGGCATACACAACAAAATCCTTTGTACTCCTGTCCCACAATAACAACGGGAACTCTCATTTTTTTCAGAATGGCTTCATGACGAGGTGTAAAAATTGTTGCAAGAAAAATGACACCATCAACTCTGTTGTTTCTGAAAAGATCAAGATATTCCACTTCCTTCTGATGATTGTTCGCGGAATTCACAAGCAGAATCTGATATCCCTTCTCATTTAAAACACGGCTGATTTGGATACTCCGGCTATTTTTGCGAATTCCGTTATATTCATATAAAAATCATTTCCTTTCGCGCTATAATTATTCATTATTTTATCATATCCTACAATTGCAGCATAGATATTACCCTTTCACAAACGCTCTGAAAGGCGATTGGTTTACAACGGCATCACCCGCGTGGCAATTTTTTGTTTAAACTTTTCATCATGCTCTACAATCAACATGGTCGGCTGATACGTGCACAATAATTTTTCAATCTGTATTCTGGAAAAAACATCAATATAATTTAACGGTTCATCCCAGATATAGAGCTGCGCAGATGTGAGCAGACTGGACGCTATCAAAACCTTCTTTTTTTGTCCCTCTGAAAACTCCTGCATGTTTTTATCAAATTGTGCCCTTGAAAAATCCAGTTGTCTTAAAAGTGACAGCAAAAGACTGTAATCCAGATTATTTTCTTTGGCATAGTCTTTGAGAGTTCCTCTCAAATGGGAAGTATCCTGATTGATATAGGAAATCTTAAGCTCGCTTGCCACCTCCAGATTTCCTGCCATTTCAAAATTTCTTTCACATGCCGGCAATCTGCCCGACTGCGCTAAAACCGCTTTTATAAAACTGGATTTTCCACAGCCATTTTTCCCATCTAAAAAAACACGCTCGCCCTGCATGAGTTCAAATGTTAAATCTTTTATCACGGGCATTTTTGAATCTTTATACTTAAGTGAAAAATCTCTACATGCAATCAGTCGTTCTTTATGATACTTAAGCGGAACGATTTTCAAATCCGTGATTTCTTCAATCTCATTTAAGAGCCCTTCTTTTTCTTCAATCTCATGCATGATTCTATTTTCATAAGATTTCACCCTGCTTTGCATCTTTTTTGTTTTCGCGCCAATATATGAGCGCGTACTAATACATCTGTCAGGCTCTTTCGTTGGATTAAAACCGATTTTCGACCCTTCATTTTTTTCTGCCCAACGCCTGGATCTGTCTGCCGATTCCTTTAATTTTTGAATTTCTTTTAAATGCTTTTCATTTTCAGCTTTTGCATTGCTATCGGCACGTTCCTTATTCATCCACCATTGCGAAAAATTGCCCGCCTGCACTTCAATTCCTACCCGGTTTAGTACCAGCACATGATCAATACACGCATCCAACAAATCTCTGTCATGTGAAACCAAAATAAAGCCTTTCTTTCCCATCAGATAGTTTTTTATACTTTCTCTGGCATCCTGATCCAGATGATTGGTCGGTTCATCAATCAGCAAAAAATCATGCTCTCCCGAGAATAACACAGCCAGCATAACTTTGGTTCTTTCTCCAAAGCTTAGCGACGCAAAAGGACGATACAAAATCTCTGCATCCATTCCTAATTTCGGCAATTCACACATCACCCGCCAGCTTTCCACTCCCGTTTTCCATTTCTCCATCAATGCATCTGCATTTTTTCCATATCCCCATCCGAAACTTTGTACGGAAAATAATCATATACAATTCCTTTACTGATGCTTCCACGATATTCATATTTTCCAAGCAACAACTGCAAAAACGTGGTTTTTCCTTTTCCGTTTCTTCCAATCAGACCAAGCTTCCAGTTGCTATCAATCGAAAAGGAAACGTTTTCAAATACATAATCAAAACTACCTTCATATGCGAAGGTCAAATTACTAACACTAATTTGAGCCATAAAATCTCCCTTCGCCTGCGAAAAAAACGGTTCTACCATGCATACGCATAATAGAACCGCAAATAGACCTCATTATATATACCGAGATGTCGCAACAGATTATACCAAACACCTCGTAAGTATCAAAAAAGGAAAGTTAAAATGCGATAATTTAATCTAAGCGTACACAAAAAACCATCCTGTTTCACAGGACTTTTACGAAACAATGTACTTTACCTCAATCAAATTATCTATTTATCATTTCCTCACCTTGCACAATCTGTGCTCTTTCTATCCTATTTGTCCTATGGACAAGTTTATTATAGCATTCATTTTACTGTAATTCAATCGGAAGATTTCGATGCCAATTGGAAAAACAGGGCTTTTTACAATGATTTTGCAATCTCATAAGCATCTTTTGTAAATTTTCCTATGCGCTCAGACCGGTTTTCATCGTTCCCATAGCCTCTTGTCATCCGGTCAAAAACATACACTTCACAACTTTTAGCCCTGTCTTTGATTCGGTCTCCTATCATAACGGTTTTCATTGCTTCCAATTGCTTTATGCGTATTTCATCCTCTAATGAACCGCCCATTGTAATGAAAAATAATGCTTTTTCTAAAATCTTCATCTTAGGATCATCTCCATAAGCAAAGCCATATGTCCACACACGTTGAAACCATCCCTCAAGCATTGCAGGGGATGCCGTCCAAAAGACAGGATAAATAAAAACAATTACATCTGAAGAATTAATCCTTTCCTGTTCCCTGATGACATCCGGAAAAACAGGCATATCCAACTGATAAAATCCTTCTCTATGATATTCCTCTTTGCTCATGACCGGATTAAATCCTTCCGCATACAAATCAGATATAATGTAGGTATGCCCGGCTTCTTCCAATCCTTTTACAAATGAGTTTTTCACCTCGCTTGTAAAACTGTTCTCACTTGGATGACAATATACTACTAAAACATTCATCGCTTTCTCCCTTATTCTTACTTCGTCCGCTTGCTTTTCACAGGGCATTTCCGGCTTATCCTTTGTACTCTGCCTGGCAAGCATACTCTAAACAGTAATTTCGATTTGATTTCCTTCGACTCCTATTATACAACTCTCATAATAGCCGTCACCGGTTGTTCTCTATCCATCAAATCCGGTTTATTCATAATTTCCAATCTTGCCCCATCATCAAAAGATAAAAAAATCTTTTGTTTTTTCTAAGTCATTAACATACATACATTGCAATGTGTTCTATTTGTATACTTTCCTCCTGAAATACGATTCTTTACACGGTTTGGTAACACACATTATGAACAAATCCAAAATACAACAATATTTATATTTAATTTCGTCAATCGAACTTGTGTTCTGTTTAACGTTATGTTATAATAGATTTAGCAACAAATTGCTGTGGGCAATCGTGTTACAGGGTGGTTGACCTCTATTCTACATAGAATGGAGGTGATGCTTATGAAGAAATTTGACTTTAAGGACTTAATGTCTTTCGGAATGTTTCTCTTAGCATTGCTGACGTTCATTTATTTGATTTGTCAGTAATATAAAACAAAACCTTCCCTGTACTTTGGCAAATTGGGGAAGGCTTTGTTCTCTACATATTGGTCAACCACTCTGTGGCGATTGCCTTTTCTAATTATATTATAGCAAATAATAAAGATATTACAATAAATTTTTCAAATTCAATAGCGTAAATTTCTCATAATAGCCTTTGTATTTCCACATCCCTGATTTCTCCTTGTCATACTGCGTGTTTCTACAAGCGGTGCGCAGACAGGATAGAATACAGACGTGGGGAGCTTGCTCACCAAAGGATGTATTCTGTTCTGGATGCATAGCGCGACAGCGCGACATGAGCATGTAGCGCAGCGAAATGCGAATGGACACCGCATCATTATAATTGAATTTATCTATCTAATTCTCATTCTACAATTCATAGTAATATGGACATATATCTTCATAATGTCCATCCTTCATCCGAAACCCACGCGGAATTATGCCCAGCTGCTTAAAACCAAGACGCTCGTATAAATGGCGGGCATGAACATTCGTAGCCACAACCGCATTAAATTGAAGAATTTTAAATCCTTTTTCCTTACCTTGTATGAGACAATCCTTAACAAGCTTTTCTCCTATATGCATTCCTCTCGAATCAGAACTAACAGCGTAGCTTGCATTACATATATGACCACATCTGCCAACATTATTGGGATGCAGAATATACAATCCATATATTTTTCCTTCCGTATCCTCAGCCACCCCACAGTATGTCTGTGAATCGAAAAACTCCTTCCCTGAATTCTCATCAAGAATTTCTTCCTGTGGAAAAGCAATACCTTCTTCAACAATTTCGTTCCAGATTTGAACCATATCTTTCATATCATCTTGTTTATATTTCCTTATAGTAACGATCATTATTATCTGCCTCCATAAATTTAATAATGCGGTGTCCATTCGCATTTCGCTACGCTACATGCTCATGTCGCGCTGTCGCGCTATGCATCCAGTCTGAAATACAGCCTCTGGTGAGCAAGCTCCCCTGCGGCTATATTCCATCCTGTTCGCGCACCGCTTGTAGAAACGCACAAATTCATATTTATCTATTAAAAATTAGCATTGAAAAAAATATATAAAAATGTTATATTGATAAAGAAGAAAGCACCCACTCCAAAGTGGATGCCTACCAAACGGTTTATTCGTCCTTATGGACACCGCCTATTCTGTGGGCCGACAGGATAGGCATTTTT
>JAEDFR010000129.1 GCA_016297945.1 Lachnospiraceae bacterium
AGGCTGTGTCTGCTGATCCCAGATAGCATATTTGATATCGTCGGGACCTGAAAGCATTGCATATCTAGCTTCTTTCATCTTGTCAGCTGTCTCAAAGAATGCATCCCAGTCTTTTACGTATTCCTGAACTTCTGCAGGATCAGATGTTCCTAATACTTCTTCTGTTTCTTCTGCAGGAGCTTCTTCTGTTGTTGCTTCTTCAGCAGGAGTTGCTTCTTCTGTGGTGCCACCGCAGCCTACTAATAAAGAAGCTACCATAGCTGTTGAAAGTAATACACTTAATAATTTCTTTTTCATTATTTTTCATTCCTCCTAATAAAGATTGTTTTGAAATAAGTGTGTTAATAAGTAGTGCATTTATAAAAAGTTATCTGGTAGATAACTTTTTACATAAAAAAGAATGAAAATGGGATATAAGAGTGAGTTTAGATGGAATGATATTATAGATTTAGCAGTCGTGATTAGAAATGTGCTTATGGGTTGCTTACAGAATTATATTTGATTAATTGCATCTAATAATTGTTTTAATTCAAAATGAGTATAAACTTTTTCTGTAACAGAAGAACCGGCATGTCCGATGATCCGTTTAATCAGTTTATCCTCGACATGTGCCAGTGTTAGTAGTGTGACGCATGTGTGTCTGGTTTCGTGTGGCAGATGATATTCTAACCCTATCAAGTTTAAGAATTTTTTCCAGTGATAATTATAATAGTGTTGGTAAGTAAAGTAGTCATGTGTTTCATCAGATATTAAATATTCACTGGAAGAATTATTATAATTCAAGTAAAAGAAAGGGTATATTTTTTTGGCAATTGGTACTGTACGTATTCCGGAACGGGTCTTTGCTTTTATAACTGTAAAAAATCGTTCTTCCAGGTTGATATTCTCTTTTTGCAATTGTAGGAGTTCACTGATTCTACACCCTGTGTAAATAAGTATTAATACAATCTGAGCCTCTTTTTGTTGGGAATGCTTCCATAGAGTAGATATTTCCTCCTAGCGTTTCATAAAATATAAATCTGAAATGCACATTTGATGAATTGGTGCTTACAGGTTGCTTACAATTATAAAATTTTTTTAAAATAAATGTCGAATTGTTTTTTCTGCACGAAAAACATAGTAGAATATGGATAAAATAATATTGATTTATGGTTTTATGTGGGAACACTTACAAAAAGATACAGGAGTAGAAAGCATGAATAAATACGATTTTATCACAGAATTGCAAAAACATCTGACCGGAAAAGTTTCACCTCAAAAAGTTCAGGAATTGACAAGATACTATCAGGATTATATTGATACAGAAATAAGAAAGGGAAAAACGGAAGAAGAAGTATTATCTTCTTTAGGGGAACCGAGACTTCTGGCAAAATCCATTGTGACGGCAGAAGGGATGGATGATTATAGAGAAGAAGACTATCGGGGACATGGTTATGCGAATGAAGTGGATGAGGATGACATCCCCAGAGCACAGTTTGTTTTTAACGGGAAGGTTATACCTCGTTGGAAAATATGGGCGGTTGTGATTGCGATTGTCTTTGTTTTGCTGGTCATATTATCTATAGTTGGACGGTTGTTGGGATTTGCATTTATGCTGATTTTTAAATATGTTCTGCCAATTTTAATTCCCGTTATTATTGTCTATCTGATATATATTCTATTTTTTGACAGAAGATAGATAATGGTAGTTCGCTGTTTTGACTATAGCAAAACCAGAAACCAAAGTACGGGACGGTAAAGATATATAGTGGGAACACAAATTCGAAAAGGAAAAAAGAATAAGAAACGTAAACAGAAAAATAGGCTATCAGGGGTGATAGCCTATTTTACGGGGAGTATAAATAAATATATCTTTTCTAGACAGAAAAATTGGGGATTACTCTGTCTATGTAAAAATTATAATTCATAACTTTTTATTTTTCAATAGCTTTTGTGAGACATCGGAACTTTTTGTGATTTATTTACATTTCTTTATCATCATTTTATTCTTTTTGTTCATTTTTCCTGTACTGATTGAATATTTTTGGCCTAATCAGAAATACTACTATTGTAATCAAATTGATTGGAGGATTTTATCATGGCAAAAAACGATTATAGTGAATCAAAACAGTCAAAACAGAGCTATAATTCTTCTGACAGCAAAGATGCATCTAAAAATGAAAGTCAGAGCAAAAATGAGCAGAACAAAGCTTCAAATGCTAAAAACAGCAAAGATGAAGCTGAAAACAACTACTAATCAGTGGTTTGCTCGCCGGTCTGCAATGGGGTAGACCGGTTACATATTATATATAGTCTGTGAGTAGAATATGCAAATTTTCATTGGTGATACAATAATAAAATGGGAGAAACATAATTGACATGAGAAGTCTTTCTCATTAATATAAACATATGAGAAAAATGGAATTAATTGTTCCATGCCATTTTGGTCTGGAAGCAGTCTTAAAAAAAGAAATAATTGATTTGGGCTATGACATTACCAGGGTAGAAGATGGTCGGGTGACTTTTCTGGGTGATGAAGATGCTGTTTGTCGTGCTAACATTTTTTTGCGTACAGCAGAACGGGTTTTGATAAAAGTCGGAAGCTTTCATGCGGAGACATTTGATGAGCTGTTTGAAAATACAAAGGCTCTTCCATGGGCGGATTTTATCCCCAAAAACGGAAAGTTCTGGGTAACCAAGGCATCCAGTGTCAAATCCAAATTATTCAGCCCTTCCGATATTCAGTCCATTATGAAAAAAGCAATGGTCAGAAGTATGCAGGAAACATACGGAATAAGCTGGTTCGAAGAAGATGGAGAGAGCTTTCCTATCCGTGTTTTCATCTACAAGGATGAAGTGACGGTTTCATTGGATACGACAGGGGATTCGTTACATAAAAGAGGTTATCGCAAGCTGACCGCAAAGGCGCCGATTGCCGAAAATCTTGCAGCGGCATTGATTATGCTGACGCCGTGGCATAAAGATCGTATATTAGTTGATCCGTTTTGCGGCAGTGGTACTTTTTTGATTGAAGCAGCTCTTATGGCCGCTAATATTGCGCCGGGAATGAACCGGAGTTTCAATGCATTTGAATGGAAACATTTAATTCCGCCCAAGATGTGGTATGACTGTGTCGATGAGGCAAGAGAAGAAATTGACATGAATATTGAGACGGATCTGCAGGGCTATGATATTGATCCTGAGATGACGCGGATTGCCAGAGCAAATGCCAGACTGGCAGGGGTAGATGAATTGATTCATTTTCAGACCAGACCCTTAAGTGAATTAAGTCATCCTAAGAAATATGGGTTTATTATTACAAATCCGCCATATGGAGAGCGTCTGGAAGAAAAGCGGGATTTGCCCCAATTATATAAAACGCTGGGTGAAAAATATCGTGAGCTGGAAACCTGGTCCATGTATCTGATTACATCCTATGAAGATGCACAAAATGATATCGGACAAAAAGCGGATAAAAACAGGAAATTATACAATGGAATGTTAAAGACCTATTTTTATCAGTATTTGGGTCCCAAGCCTCCGCGGAGAGAACATACATGACCAAACAAGAAGAGAAAATTCTGATTTGCTCATCGCTGGTATTTCTTTTCATTATGATTATTTTGAGTATCATTTCATGGAAAGAAAAAACGCAAATCAAAGAAGAAGCACCTCAAAAAAGCCGTATTTTCACCGTATCCTATGTTTTTCAAAAAGAAGATGGGATAACGGAGGGGAATGTGGAATATGCAAATACAAGTCATGCTGATTGTTTTGTGAAACTTATTTCAAAAGAAAATTCTTTGGAAACAAAACAGGAAGATGAGGATCTAAATCAAGAGAATGACAGTATCCGGGCGGTTATTTATTATAATAATGAGTTCTTTCTGCCGGATTATGACAGTTTTGATTTTGCAGGAGATGTTTCAGAGAGATTTTCGCAGTATTTTGTGACACAGGATGTGACAATTGCAGAGAGTTCGGATGAGGAACTAAAAAAGGCAATGCAACCTGCTATTATCATAGAAAGCAATCTTCCGATGGAAGAAATGCAAAAATTTATTTCAGAAAATCTGGAAAATATATTTACGGAAGAGAATGACAAACCATGATAGAGATTTTATTTGCAACGTCCAATGCAGGAAAGGCCAGAGAAGTTCAGGCTATGTTTTCGGATCTGGATGTTGATGTCAAAACATTAAAAGAGGACGGTATTTCTGTGGATGTGGAAGAAAACGGAAAAACATTTGCAGAAAATGCTCTGATAAAGGCAAAAGCACTGGCGGGTATGACGAAAAAAATAGTACTGGCGGATGACTCCGGTCTGGTGGTAGACTATTTAAATGGAGAGCCTGGTATTTATTCGGCCAGATATCTTGGGGAAGATACCTCTTATGATATAAAAAATGCAAAGATTCTGGAACGTATGGAAGGTGTGCCAAAAGAGGAGCGGAGTGCCCGCTTTGTCTGCGCCATGGCTGCTATTATGCCGGATGGCGAAGTGATTTGCACGGAAGGCATTATGGAAGGTTTCATTGGATACGAAATCAAAGGAACCAATGGTTTCGGCTATGATCCGATTTTTTATTTGCCCGAATATGGCATGACCAGTGCTGAAATTACACCGGAAGAGAAAAATGCAATCAGCCATAGAGGAAAGGCTTTGCATAAAATGCAGGAAGAGTTGAAAAAAAGAATTCAAGGATGACACTACCAAATGAGAATTTTGATTGTGAGCGATACCCACAGACAAAACGACAATTACTTTACGGTAATTGAAAATGTCGGCAAGATTGATATGGTTATCCACTGCGGGGATGCAGAAGGAAGCGAATATGCGCTGCAACAGGCGGCGGGATGTCCGCTTTATATTGTAGCGGGAAATAATGATTTCTTTTCTGATTTGTCAAGAGAATTGGAACTTGAAATAGAAGGGAAAAGGATACTGATTACACACGGACATTATTATTATGTCAGTAACGGAATCGAGAAAATAAAAGAAGAGGCATTATCCCGTCACTATGATATTGTCATGTATGGGCATACGCATCGGCCGCTTATCAAATATCAGGATGGCTTGACTATTATTAATCCGGGAAGTCTCAGCTATCCTCGTCAGGAAGGAAGGAGACCGTCCTATATTATCCTTGAGACAGATGTAAAGGGAAATTTTGAATATCATCTGGAATATTTATAAAAACAGTTGACAATTATTTTTTCCTATAATATAATAATTTTTGCGCGTGGCGAGAAGTAAGAACACGCCCGAAGCCTACGGGGTGTGGCTCAGCTTGGCTAGAGCGCCTGGTTTGGGACCAGGAGGTCGCA
>JAEDFR010000130.1 GCA_016297945.1 Lachnospiraceae bacterium
ATTATCAGATTATATTTCAAACAGCTAATGGCGGTAATAGAACATGTGCCCCAATTATTCCATATAGAATATCTTATAAATATTACTTCTTCAATTGCTCCACATAACCACATTTCTCATCGGCACAGCAGAGCTTATTTCCCTTTTGGATTAAGACATTTCCACATTCGGGACATTTTTTGTCCACCGGTTTCTGCCAAACCATAAAATCACATTCCGGATATCCTTCACAACCGTAAAATCTTCGACCTTTCTGGGTACGCTTCACAACAATATCCTTTCCGCATTTCGGACATGTCACTCCGATCTTTTCCAAATAAGGCTTGGTGTTGTGACATTCCGGAAATCCCGGACAACCGAGAAACTTACCATGAGGACCATACTTGATAACCATATTGCGACCGCAAAGTTCACATTTGACATCGGTTTCCTCGTCCGCAATCTTGACATGTTCCAACGTCTTTTCTGCCTGCTCTACGGCACTTTCCAAATCAGGATAAAAATTCTTTAAAATAACCTTCCAGTTGGTACTGTCTTCTTCAATACCATCCAGTAACGATTCCATATTAACCGTAAAATTAACATCTACAATGGTAGGAAAAGCTTCTTTCATCATATTGTTTACAACATCACCGATTTCTGTCATAAACAAGTTCTTTCCTTCTTTTCCAACATAACGGCGCGCTAAAATAGTTGTAATCGTAGGCGCATAGGTAGAAGGACGGCCAATTCCCAACTCTTCCATGGTATGGACCAGACTGGCCTCCGTATAATGAGCCGGTGGCTGTGTAAAATGCTGATCATAATGGAATTCCTCCAACGAAAGCTTTGTATCTTTGCTTAAAGAAGTCAAAAGCTTGTTGGGTTCTGCCTTCTCTCCATCTGCTTCCGTATAGACACTCATAAAACCGTCAAATTTGACCTTGCTGGCTGCAACCGTAAAACGATAATCCGCAGCATCAATTTTGACAGAAGTGGTTTCATACACAGCCGGAGACATCTGACTCGCGGTAAAGCGTTTCCAAATCAGCTGATACAGACGGAACAAATCTCTGGGCAATGAATCCTTTAAGGAAGAAGGAAGCCGATTGATGTCTGTAGGACGAATTGCTTCGTGTGCATCCTGAATTTTTCCTTTAGAAGCTTTTCTATTTGTTTCATCGGCAAGATAACTCTTGCCATAGCTTTCCTCAATAAATTTTGCTGCAGCCTTTGATGCTTCTTCGGAAATACGGGTTGAATCCGTACGCAAATAACTAATTAAACCAACGGTTCCCTGTCCTTTGATTTCAACACCTTCATATAACTGCTGTGCCAGACGCATTGTTTTTTGTGTAGAAAAATTTAATGTCTTGGACGCTTCCTGCTGCAGGGTTGAGGTTGTAAAGGGCAAAGGCTGTTTACGAACTCTTTCTCCTGTTTTGATATCGGAAATCTGATATTTTGCACCCTTTAAGTCATTTAATATGCCGTCTAACTGCTCTTTTGAGCCGATAGAAAGCTTTTCATCCTTTTTGCCATAGAATTTAGCAACCAGTGGTTTATTCTCGCCATCAATCGTCAAATCAGCATCTAGTGACCAATACTCTTCGGGAATAAACGCATTGATTTCATCTTCGCGGTCTCCAATCAAACGCAGAGCAACCGACTGCACTCGTCCTGCACTCAGTCCCCTCTTAACCTTTTCCCACAATAATGGTGAAATTTTGTATCCAACCATACGGTCTAAAATACGACGGGTCTGCTGTGCATTGACCAGATTCATATCAATCTCACGAGGATTCTTTAAAGATTCCTTAACCGCAGTCTTTGTAATTTCATTGAACGTAATCCGGTATACCTTTTTATCCTGAAGCTTTAATGCTTCATACAAATGCCACGAAATAGCTTCTCCTTCACGGTCCGGGTCAGTTGCAAGATAAATCTTTTCTGCTTTTTTTACCTCTTTACGAAGTGCAGACAGAATATCTCCCTTGCCACGGATTGTGATATACTTCGGCTCATAATCATGTTCAAAATCTATTCCTAATGTTGATTTCGGCAAATCCCTGACATGACCATTACTTGCCATAACTTCATAGTTTGGACCCAAAAACTTTTTAATGGTTTTTACTTTTGCAGGTGATTCCACGATGACCAGATATTTTGCCATTTTTATATCCCCTTTTTTGAAACTCTTACAATGGTACAAACTATACACGAAAAAATCCAAAGTGTAAAGAATTTTTTTTGAATTTAGTTTTTTTTCATAAAAAAGAACTTCGGCATTATCATGATATGCACTTAAGATTCTGACAGGTACACAAGGTACACAAAAAACGCTACAGACCAAATGCCTGTAGCGTTTTAGAAAACATATTAAAATTTTAATCCAAATCCAACAGATCCGCTTTTACAACGGATAAAGCTTGGTATGCCTTTTCTGTCGTCGTATTTTTACCATATCCGGAGGTTGACACCGTTATAATGGTCGTCTGTGCCTCGACTAAAATAGTAAAAGCTGCATTGTCATTCAACAAATTCATTGGCAAATAGAAACCATATGCCCTTCCGGATTCAATACCTCCTACAGAACCATCTTTATTACGGTCCATTGCGGTATCAGATACAACCATACCACTTGTAGAATAGGTGTAAATTCTCTTGGAAATATCAACCGCAGAAACTGTTGTACCACCTACATCCAATGAAACAACATCCAACTTGGTTCCATCCGGCATCTTATAATACAACTTACCATTTTCTTCATCCTCTATTACACTCGGAACCTGTAAATAGTATCTGGTCGTAATATTTTTAGTACCACGGACGAAGTTGTAATCACCAACACGATAATAAATCATAGTACCGTCAGCAGCTGTTACACCCTTACTGCTCTCTGTATTCGGATCAACAAATTTGTACATATATTCTGATGAGCCTTTTGCCTTCAAAATAGATGAATCAAATTTATTTCCGGAACCTTTATCCGGATTAGTTACATTTCCGTCATAAGGTACAATCACTGATGTAATCGGCTTTTCATTTACATCCGGCGAATTATAGAATCCTACAGAAGGATTTGAAATACCGGTTTCATAAGCTGCAATCAAAGTATTAATAAACAACTCTACTTCATCTAATCCGGCACTCGTCAGATTTTTATGTCCGGCACCGGTATAGGTAATATTACCATCGTTATAGATATAATATCCATTTGCAGGATTGATCGAACCGCCTGACAACTCATTGTAAGGGTTATTTCCCCATGCATTCGGATCCGTCTTATTCGAATCGCCCAATGCATACCATACAACGACATCTGACTCTCCGTCATCATCCAAATCTGAAGTCAAATCTAAAGAATAATACTGACTGTGCGTAGCAGTTGTTCTAAATGATTTCTTTAATCGGTAAGGATAGTTGGTAATCTGACCTTCGTTTACCTGCTCAACCATATACTTCTTATCATCACCTAAGTCATTTTGTCCGCCGATATTCCAAACAGTCTTACCCGCTGAAACATTATTTGCATTCATCCACGACTTACCTGATATTGTATAATTACGATTCCACTCAATAAGCATGGACGATAATCCCTGTGTCTCGGGAGTTGTGGTATTTCTTAATGAGTTCGGTAAATATGAAACCTCTTTTCCTGTATTTTCAATAACCGAGAATACATCTGCATTCGCAGCTCTTGAATATCCGACACTGGCATGCAAATAACCAAGTCCGGTAGAAATCCGCTGTGCTTTGAAATCAGCATCCGTTGTAACTGTTTCCGGATTCCAAGCATTAAACATAGAGACTTTGGGCTTTCCGGTTAAAGGATCATTTGTTACCGTTAAGTTCTGCGTAACACCATACAAATCAGCACCAAATGAATTACGCAAAACTCTGTTTTGTGAAGTACCGACACGGAAATGAACAAAGTCATGAGATGTCAATACCGGTTTACCCATCTTGATAAATGCCTGTAAAGCAACCATTGCCTCAGAAGAAGTAAATGCCTTATAGTCATCACCAAAACCACAGACAATCATATCTACACCAATTTCATTTACATATCCTTTATTTTTAAGGACACTTCCTTTTACATTGATTGCATCTGGTCCGGTTGTTCTATGATCTATAGGTGTTTCTGAACAATTTGCGATATCTACATTCTGAACAACAAAATCATTAAAGAATGTATCATATGCTTTCTCCGCATACTCCGTAGATGTCATTGCAGTAATCTTTTGTCCTTCCGGAAGTTCTGCATTATCCTCATTTACTTTTGCTACATATTCATTATATTTATTAGTCAATGCAGTCTGATACTGGGTTACTGTAATGGTACGGATATACAAATCATAATCCGGTACATTATTCATTAATACTCCCCAGTTATTGGTGGTATTGGTTGTTCTGGCATTATATAAACGTCCCTCCATATCCAATGTGGAAGAATCATTCGTAATCTGGAGAATGCGTATCTTTCTCTTTTTATCATTTGCATCTTTTACCAAAGTATAACCGGTTTCAGAATCATGCAAATGTGAAATTGCATTGGATTTAACATCCAATTTCCAGTTTAATAATCCACTGAAATCATCAGCAATATCTCTGCGCAAAACATATTCCACACCGGATGAAAGCACATATTCGTTTGCTTCATTCTTAACTGCTTCCTGCTCATTTGAAGCCAGCCTGATTACAACATCCTGAACATTTTCAGTTGTTTTTGAAAACTTACCATCTTTATTAATATCAACATATAAAGAAACCGAATAACCTAATGCTGCCGTTTTCTCATTGTCTCCTTCAATGGTAAATTTGTATTCCAGATAACGAGTTCCATCCGAATTAACCGTTTCCAAATATGCTGACGATGTAATGACACCATTACTCTGTGCAGAATATGTATAAGGCGTCGGTTTTTCAATTATATTTAATACATCTAATATATAATTCTCGTTTATGTCAGTATTTATATGTATTGTACGCATATCAAGACAACCACGCAGATCTATGTTTATATTACCATCATCTCTGACGCTTATTTCTACTAACCCATAATCTGTTTGTTCTTTTTTAGATTCATGCTTATCGTTTAATTGTTTATTTTGAATACTGTTTAAAACCTCCATATTAAATTTAATTAGTTTTAATTCAATTCCCATATTCATTCTTGATTACCTCCTATAATAATATATTATTACACTATTATAATATATAGTTTAATTATATATTATAATAGTGTAATAATAAAAATAATTTATAAGGGGGATGTATGGTATGAGAACATTTGAAAC
>JAEDFR010000131.1 GCA_016297945.1 Lachnospiraceae bacterium
GATTTTCTGAGTATAATAAATAATGAAAAGGTGAAAGGAGACTGTTCTAATGCTTCTACAATTTAATTTTAAGAATTTCAAATCTTTCAAAGATGATACAACAATAGACCTGACCGCTACTAAAATTTCCGAATTTAATAATCATGTTATTAGCATCGCAAATGAAAGAATACTTCCTGTTGCTGCTATATTTGGTGCCAATGCAAGCGGCAAGTCGAATGTACAGGAAGCCTTCAGATATATGTCGATGTATGTAATCAATTCTTTGGACTACGGCGATGAATCAGATCAAAAGAAAAAGAAGTCACGTTTTTTCAAACCAACACCGTTCCTTTTTGATTCTGATAGTCGCACTGCCGAATCGTCTTTTGAGGTATATTTTATTGATTCTGAAGAAAACGGAGCAAAGACTTATAATTATGGCTTTACCGTAAATGGCAATGGTGTTTGTGAAGAATGGCTTAATTATAAGTCCAAGACTTCCCGTGGCGATTACAAAAAGATTTTCTATCGCAATGGTAATGAACTTGATTTATCCGGCATTCCCTCGAAGAGCCAGGAAAATTTGAGGATTGCTTTGGAAAACGAAACTCTGATAGTTTCTTTGGGCGCAAAGCTTAAGATTGCTAAGCTGAAGTATATCCGGGACTGGTTCATCAATAATGACTTTGCTGACTTTGGCAAACCTATAGAAAACTTCTTTTTATCACAGCTCATTCCGGAAGGATTTGCAGAGGATGAAAAGGTCCGGAAAAATGTAGTTGATTATTTTGCTTCTTTTGACCCTTCAATTATTGACTTCAATGTTGAAGTGTTAAAAACTGACGATGATGAAGAAAATGATCATCTGAAAATCGATGCTATCCATAAGATGATTGGCTCGGATCAAACTGCTTCTATTCCTCTGCAAAATGAGTCTGCAGGAACATTAAAAATGTTTGCACTTTATCCAATGCTTCAGGATGTATTATCAACTGGGGGCGTGTTGTTTATTGACGAGTTAAATGCAAGACTCCATCCGTTACTTGTGAGGACATTTATCATCACATTCTTGAATCCTGAAATTAATACCAAGAATGCACAGTTGATTTTTACTTCTCATGATTCGTGGCAGCTTAATGGCAATATGCTTCGGCGAGATGAAATTTGGTTTGCAGAAAAGACTTTGGATGGCGTTTCAACTTTGTATTCGCTTGCTGACTTTGTTGACGAAGATGGCGTAAAAATCCGCAAAGATGAAAACTATGAAAAGAATTATCTGTTAGGAAAGTATGGCGCAATTCCTTCCTTGAAGTATTTTGATATGTTTAAGGAGGAATAAGCATGCCGAGAGTTGAAAGAAACGGAAAACGAAAAACCAGAGACCAGCTTTCAAAGCAGAGAATTCCCGAACTCGGATACTATTTCATCGTTACCGACACCAAAGAAACCGAACAAAACTATATGCTTGGATTACGAGATTCAATACCTGAGCATTTGCAGGGCAAACTGGTTATAAAGGTTATCAAGAAAAAGACCAAAGATTTAGTAGAAGAAGCTCGTGATCTTGCATCGCTTCATCCTCAATACGGAGAACCGTGGATAGTGTTCGACCGTGATCAGGTAAAAGATTTTGATGAGATCATTGCCCATGCAGACGCTTGCGGCATCAATGCCGGTTGGACAAATCCTTGTATTGAAGAATGGTTTAGTGCTTATTTTGGCACTATGCCTACATATGCAGGCTCGGTTACTTGTTGCGATGGATTTGCTACGACTTTTGAACGAGCATCCGGTCAAAAGTACGACAAGGCCGATCCTGAAATCTACAGGAAATTAAATCGATTGGGAAATGAGCAACGAGCTATAGAGATTGCTGCTCAGAAGTTTGAGGAACACAAACGTAACGGCAAGGACAAACCATCAGATATGTCACCGTGCACTACGGTGCATCTGTTGGTGAGTGAGATCAAGGGGAAAATAGGAGATGAAAATTGATTTTGGATATAGTAACAAATATATCCGTAAACTGAGTCTGTAAACCAAAATGGTAGTAGCTCTATTTTATTGAGCACTATACGAAAACTGGAAAGAGAGGTATTCCTGTGAAGAATATACCCGAAAGACAAAAAGACATTCTGTCCATCATTGCAAAACTCGATATTTCACCGACAATGTTCAGGAATGCCGTTGAAAAATACAATGCCATCACGCAGTTCCTCGTTGGTTGCGGTATTGAGGCTGATATATATCCACAAGGTTCCTTTGCGTTTGGAACAGTGATTCGCCCCAATGCCAAAGACCCATCAGCAAATTATGATGTTGACGTTATCTGCCAAGTAAAAGGAAACCGTTCGTCACTTGCCCCAAGTGAGCTGCGGCAACAAATTAAAAATGCGCTGACTTCCAGTGATGTCTATGGAGGAAAACTGACTGTTTGCGATGAATGCTTCACGATTGAATATGCCGATATTAACGGCATTGGTTTTACCATCGATATTGTACCTGCTACAGATGAAGCCTATGAAATTAAGAACCGTTTAGTCAGAAAAAGTTTTCATCCAGAGCTGATTGATACTGCCATTGCTATTCCAAAACACAATGGAAATCGAAACTATTCTTGGTTAACGAACAATCCCAAAGGGTTCCGCTCTTGGTTTGAAACAATCAATCAGCCCTATTTAGATTTTTCCGGGAATACATACCGCCAGTGTCTTTATGAGGAAAACAGAGCGCTGTTTGCATCCGTTGAAGATATACCTAAAGAAATGGAGCGTTCGGCCCTTCAGCGTGTAATCCAGATTCTGAAATACCACAGAGATATATATTACGCGAAAATTCAAGATGGGGACGATATTAAGCCAATTTCTGCCCTTATCAACGCGGTTGTTGCTCAAATTTCATCTACACATTCACCAGCCTGCTCAGTGTTTGAACTGTTGGAATATGTCATAGATGAATTCGGCATCTATGCGCAACAGCAGCAACTCACACTAAAGGAATTCTCATTAAAATATGGTAGCCGCAATGTATTTTCTCGCCCAGACGGGAAGTGGTACATAGCTAATCCTGCGAATCCAGAGGATAATCTGGCAGATCAATGGAACAAAGATGCTAGAATTCCAGAATACTTTTTCCGCTGGGCAAAAGCCGCTAAATCTGATCTGATTGAATCCTTGCACCTTGATGAAGATGTACAGTTCAGAGCGGCGGTAGAGAATGGTTTTGGAAGAAATGCAGTATCAAGTGCCCTTGGCAACAAGTATTCCAGCACTACATCACCGCGGAATATCATTTCTCAGACTGCCGCGAAGCCATACTATAGCCTATGATTTTTACCACAGAATCTGGGATGCAGCAGGTTACAAACCTGCTGCATCAATACGATGAGCTTGTTGTTCTATCGCAAGATGAATCTCTCATCATTCTTTCCGGTTACATTCAGATTGACTGCACAGCAAGAGAATATTGGGTCTGCAAAAAATATCACGTTCAAATTGGGATTCCCTTAAATTCGGATGATCTTCCTTATGTGATAGACGACGACAATCAAGTTGATCAAAGCTATCCACACAAATACTCTGACGGAAAGCTATGTACCGAAACAGATTCTGCCATTAGGATACGCTTTATTGGCGGTTTTGATTTAGTCGCTTGGATGGCTGAATTTGTCGAAACATATTTCTTCTCATATGAGTATTATCAACGCTTTGGCGAGTTCCCATTTGGAGAACGTGGTCACAACTTGGAAGGAATCATTGAAACATACTCCGATTTGTTTCATGAGAAAGATTCTGTGAAAACACTCCGGTTAATGGGCGCTGTATCATCTCAACGTTATCGTGGCCACTATCCATGTCCATGCGGTTCAGGAAAGCGATTGCGCTCGTGTCATGGTCCGTATCTATTTGATTTTTATACTGATGAACGCTTGAATTCTATTGTTAAAAAGGATTTCTCGATGATAAAAGAGGAGGTTATAAGGCGTCAAAATGAACAGCAACGTAATTCAAGAACGTCAAAATGAAGAATACTCCCTCCAAACACAGTATGCTGCTCGTGTATGCTTCAACGCTGCTGAAAGATTCAATCGTTTTGCTTGGATTGCATGCTTAATCTCTGCTTTTTCTGTTTTTCTTCCCAAAACGTGGCCAGAATATGTTTTATATGGGATTCCATTTGTTTTTGATTTAATTGCAGCTTTCTTTACATATTTGGCCTCAAAAAAAGTGATATTAGCATCAGATCTTCGTAAAGCATTCGATTCTTATGTACTGGATTTTGTTACTGACCCAAAATCAGAAAGCGATCATTACAGATTGAAAGAAAAAGTGATAAAAATCTGTTCAAAGGACCCAAATAAGACAGCATCGCAAATTGCAAATAGCGGCAAAGACTCACCTCCAGGTGTTCGAGATTGGTATGTTTTTTCAAATCCTATTGACGGAATTAGAGCTCAATTTGAGTGTCAACGTCAAAATGCCTGGTGGAATACAAAACTATCGCCTATACGCTATGCACTCTCTTGCGTTTGCGTGGTAGTGGTTGGAGTTATATTCTTTTGTCTTGCAAGGAGAAATGGCATACTTTCTTCTATTCTATGTTCTGCTGGGTTGCTCTTAAGGATTATCGAACGCATAGTAGTGAACTATAAATACATTTACATTTCCAAATCAATCGAAGGAGCATTGCAAACAATGGAAGCACATCCGACTTTAGAAGGTATAAGAGTCTTACAGAATCTTATCGACCAGCGCCGAGCAATTAATGTATTAGAAATAAATTTATTACACCGAAAAGCAGCTGAAAGATTCACAAATCTCTATGAAAAAATAAGCACAAAATAACTCAATATAGAAAACATTGTTTCACACACCGAATGTTCAAAAGATTCAATTTCTTGTGTAACATACCTTTCCCTATTTCACTTTTTTAATTCTTGAAATGAAGCATAAACAACAATCCAGCTCTGCCATTGCGGTAGGGCCGGATTTTTCTGTTCTATCGGCAAAATACAGAAAAAAGTTAGTAAGAATATCGCAGGTTTTTGCCGATGCCGGCAAATTGCTCTTTTGATTTATTCAAACAGATCATTATTTTTCTTGCCGAAAGTTTGAAATTCTTATCATATTCTTGATTTTTCGGTCGAACTGTGATATACTATATTTGTATTATTGTATCCAGCGCCAAATAGCTCATAAAGGAGATTCAAAATGGCTGTTAGTTATAAGAAATTATGGCACATCCTTGTTGACAGAAACATGAAGAAAAAGGAT
>JAEDFR010000132.1 GCA_016297945.1 Lachnospiraceae bacterium
TTGTCATAAAATACCACTGCCTGACCTGGAGTAATAGCTCTTTGAGGCTCGAAAAAGGTCAGGCGGACTTTTCCATCTTCCAGTGGTTCCAACAAAGCATCCGCTTCTTTTTGTTTATATCTCGTCTTTGCTTTGCATTGCATCGGCTCGGTCAGTTTTTCAATCGAAATCCAGTTTATATCATTCGCTTCCAGCGTTGTTGTAAACAAATCTTCGTTTTTTCCCAGAATAACCTGATTTTTTTCCATATCTTTTTTTAGCACATACATCGGTTCTTTCAAAGAAAGACCCAGACCTTTTCTCTGTCCGGTTGTATAGCGGATTAAGCCCTTATGCTCGCCTAATACTTCTCCTTCTTTGTTTACAAATTCACCATGTGGAAATTCCTTTTCACAATACCGTTCGATAAAAGAAGCATAATCACCATCCGGCACAAAACAGATATCCTGACTATCCGGCTTATTCGCATTCACAAAATGCATATCCTGCGCCATCTGTCGTATCTCGGTCTTGTGATAATTCCCCAAAGGAAAGAGTGTATGGGCAAGCTGCTCCTGAGTCAGATTGTATAACACATAGCTCTGATCCTTGGATTCATCCAGTCCCTTTTTTAAGAGAAACCGACCGGTCATTTCATCTTTTTCTACCCTTGCATAATGGCCGGTCACGACGTAATCATAGCCTAACTCATACATGCGGTGCATGAGCTTTGCAAATTTCATATAGCGATTACATTCAATGCAGGGATTCGGTGTTCCGCCTACCATGTAAGTATGGACAAAGCGCTGAATGACTTCTTTATCAAAATCCTCACTGAAATTCAGAACATAATACGGAATATCAAAAGACTGCGCAACCGCCCTTGCATCAGCCACATCAGAAATCGAGCAACAGGTCTTTGTCGCATCATCCCGAACATCCTGATTATCATACAGTTTCATCGTGATTCCCATACAGTCATATCCCGCATTTTTCATCAAACAAACAGCCACTGAGGAATCAATTCCTCCACTCATGGCAATTAGTGCTTTCTTTTTATTTGTATTTTCTTTGATAGAAGCCTTTTCCTGATTCATTACTTTTTCTATTTCCTGTGCCATTTCCTGATTCATGTCCTCTTCTATTTTCCGAGTTTTTTCCTGATCCATTTCTGTTTTCATTTTCCAATTCATTTCCCGTTTGGTATCATCTTCCATTTCCGTTTCATTTTCTGATTTATATTCTGACTTATTTCCTTTTTCATAATCTGATGCTTTTTCTGTTTTATTTCCAAATCCATATTCATCTCAATTTTGCCGCTTTGAGAATTTCTACAATTCCTTTCGCAATCCTTTCGGATAATGATTTTTTAGTTGTCCGTTTGACAATTTTCCCCATCCTGCCGGAAAACCTTCCACACAGACCATACAAAATCCCTTTTTTTCCAAAATACCATCTACCGTTTCGTTCGCAGATGCAAACAATTCTCCTTCCTGTATAAAAAAGCTCTCTCCTCTAAAATAGCCGTTTACTCTACTATCATCAAGCGGCAAATTCACATATAGCTTTACGTCTTCTTTTTTTAAAGCCAAAGCCAGTGCATGTGCCGGTTCAAATCGATCCTTTTTGAAGGTACCAATCTGCAGCCCCGGACGCTCTACTTTTATTCCGTTAATAGAAAAAATGCCCTGAGGAAGCGCGTACAAATTATCTCCATACAAGATATATTGTGCCTCGGAAAGTGTTTCTATCACTTCCGCTTCCAACATCTCCCGGTATACCGTTTCCAAAGATTGTTTTTGATCTTTGGTCAAATTGTCAACGGTTCCTTTTTTTGACGCCTGCTTTCTTTTATTTTTCTTTTTTGACTGTGTAATCACCTGCTCTGCTTTTCCATTTTCACAACAGACAATCGTATCATCAACCGGATGATGGCAAGTCTCTTTTTTCTTTAACACAGCGACATAATGACCTTCGCCATGCAGTTTATGCGGCCATAAGCGATAGGTGTATCCCAGTCCTAATTCATCCCCGCCTTCGTTTGCCCATTCCGGTCTGGCCGGATCAAAGAAAGGAGAATTCACTCTTTCAATTTCAAAATCAGGATGAGTTTTTACAAAATGTGCAATCGACATCTCATCTTCTTCCGGTGAAAAAGTACATGTAGAATAAACCAGACGTCCGCCCGGTTTTAGCATCACAGCGGCTTTTTTCAGTATATCGGCCTGTCTGTTTGCACATATCTTAACAGAATCCAAACTCCACTCTGACATAGCATCCGGATTTTTCCGAAACATCCCTTCGCCACTGCAGGGAGCATCCACTAGAATTTTATCAAAAAAGACCGGAAAGTGAGCCGCCAAAGCTCCCGGCTCTTCATTAGTTACCAGCGCATTTCCAATTCCCATCCGCTCCATATTCTGGGAAAGGATTTTACATCGGGCCGGATGAATCTCATTTGCCACAAGTAATCCTTTTCCCTGTAAAGAAGCGGCAAGCTGTGTTGATTTGCCACCCGGTGCGGCACATAAATCCAAAACCTTTTCTCCCGGTCTGACATCCAAAAGACCGGCGGCAGACATCGCACTCGGCTCCTGAATATAATATAACCCCATTTCATGAAATGCATGCTTCCCCGGACGCAGATTGGCATCATAATAATATCCATTCTCAGCCCAGGGAACCGGAACCATTTCATCCATTCCCAACATACCCAGTATGAAATGATGAAACGATTCTTTTTTACTCTCATTATCAGGATGTTGTTTTAGGGCATTTATGCGCAATGCCTGATATTTTCCATTTTCATAACAATCAATAAACGCATCCCACTCGTCTTTGAGCAGACGTTTCATCTTTTCTTCAAAATCCTTTGGTAAAACAAACTCTTCCATATTCGATTCCTGTTTTTCTTATTTATCCTGTCACATTATAATAAATCAGTTCTTTAAAAGCAATTGGTTCAATGTTAGCCATTGCTTCCCTGTTTTCTCACATTCTTGCGATTTACCAAAATCTCTATAATGTGCATAATTGTCATAACTGTCAATATTCCGGCAGAAATCAAAATCGCATATCCCAACGTCCGCAGTCCGTAAGCAGTAAAATTTCCCCAGTCCTTTGCTATGGCATAGCGCATCGTTGCATACAGACTGCCACCGGGAATTAATGGCATCGCGGCCGTAACGATAAAGACAGTCGCAGGACATTTCAAAGTCCTTGCCAGAAGCTGTGCAAATACAGTAACTGCTATCGCGCCAAAATAGTATCCCCAGAAATCCGCCAATCCTATCGTTTCGACGGCAATCACAATACTCCATCCAAGCATACCGACCAAAGCACAAAAGACCAATCGCTTTCCTCTGACATTAAACCAAAGGCTGTAACCTAAAGCTCCCAGTCCTGCCGTCAGAATCTCCACCCACAGGATAGTCGGTGCTACTTCCACCTCCGGTGATGCGGTTGCAGCAAATCCCCATGCAATAGCAACACTTAAAACAATGGCCTCACTGGACCTGAGTAGTCCCGACATGGTATCTCCACTAAAAACATCCCGGATGGCACTGGTCAGTCCAATTCCGGGTATCAAAAGCATAATATTTCCAATATTGATCATAGCCGGATGAACCGGAAAATTAGCAGCAAAAATCAGATTTGATAAAAGTCCACCCAAAAGACTGCATAAAACAACAGCCAGATATTTATTGACCTGTACCCGGTTTAGTGCAGCTCGGACAATACATAATACAACACCAATCATAGCCGATATAATACCATCCAGCATGCTTCCACCAAAAAAAACCGAAAACGCAGCTGAAATCAACGCAAAACAACCGATGATTCCCATAAACGGATAATGCGGCACTTCTTTTGCTTTCTGAAGTTCGTCACGAAGTCTGGCCGGTGACATTTTAAATGCGCAGGCACGTCTCGATAAATCATTCAGTTCAGACAAAACTGTCATATCGAATTTCGATGTCAAAATTCGTCTGGTCTGCGTAACCACGCCCTGTTCACCAAAATCTGCCGTGGCAATGATACAAGTGGTAATGGAAAAAACATCCACTTTTTTTGCCCCATATGCCTTACATAAGCGGCAGATCGTATCTTCCACACGATTCACTTCGCCACCACATATCAACATCTGCTCCCCTAAATCAAGGGCAGCCGATAATAATTGTCCTGTTTCTGTACTCTGCTTATTTTTGTTACTATCCATTTCCATATCCTTAGCATACCTGATTCTTAATTTGATTCTATCTTTCTATTTTCCTATCTGCAAAAGAAAAGCAGAGCCAAAAGTCATCCATGACTGGCTCTGCGTCTGGCTCTATACTAATGTTCATTATCACATATTTCCTTGTAATTCACAACAACATTCTTTCTGTTGCTTATTTCTTTTTCTTCAACATTTTACTTCTTTTCTCTCTACTTTTAATTTCCTTATAATTTTCCAAACTCTCCTGCCCATTCAAAGCCCTTTTTAGCCACAATCACCGCAATGATTTCATTGATAACCGCTGCGGCCGCAATTTTATTGCATTGCAATTTCCTCGTCGCTATACCCCCGATGAAACCGTTCTTTGTACTACTGTTATGATACTGTCTGTAATACGAAAGTTTCAATACTATCAGCCTTAATCGCGATTTTAAACCAGCTTTTTAACATATCGATATCTGTAACTGCATTGATTTTCTCCACTATATCGTCCGATACAGTTCCTAATTCATTTAATGCATCCAAAATATCTTCTCGACGTGTCGCAAGTGTTGCCTCTGCACGGCCTTCTGCACGGCCTTCGGCATGACCCTCTTTACGAGCCTCTGCCTTTGCTTCCATTGTTTCAAAATCAATGTATTCTCCCCATGTCATATACCGATACCTCTCTTCCGGTGACGATTTTACCTTCGTCACATACTCATGTAACTGCTTGGTTAATTCTGTTGTTGCGTTTTCTTCGGTACTATTCTGGATATATTTAAGCAGGGCATTCAGTTCGTCGTCCTCATCATTAGGCGAACTGGTGTTGAAATAGTAATGATCCAATCCGTCCGGATAGGGAATGGAAATATCCTCTTCACACATGTTGTGGAAATGATATTTTGCCTTCCCCTTGCCAAAAGGATCATAGTCCAGAATGTTAATCACACATAAATTCGGCAGATTATCAAAATCCTTTTCACCTGAATACAGGTTATGGGCATCGATCTTTGCCTGATTGAACCGGTTTCGCTTAAAAAGATTGTCTGAAT
>JAEDFR010000028.1 GCA_016297945.1 Lachnospiraceae bacterium
TTTCATTCATATCCTCCACCGCATACATTGCCTTTATTGCATCCGTCACATGCGTTTTATTTGTATCCGTACAGGCACGAATTCCATAATAATGATGATTGATTTCCTTAACAACTGTATTACCGGCAAACAAAATGAAAAAGGGTAACAATATCAGTGCAGCCTTTCCTGCCATTGCCTTATTTGAAGCATGATTCATTTCGTGTCGCATTTTGAAAATCATAATACCAAATACGATAGAAGCAACAACAAAAAAAGGCATGATCCAAATCGAATCTTCTCTTGTCATATCCAATGCCAACACACTAAAACCGCTTAGAAGCGACCAAAAAACCAGTCGGCTGTTTTTGCCTTCCAAGCGCATAAACATTCCCAAAATCCCGGCAAAAACAAGCAATACTTCGATTGGGACCAAAGCATTTCTATAGATACGCAGATAAACACTTTGCGAACCCATTACCGGATTAAAAATCAGCACGATATACAGTAAACAATCAGCCAAATAACCTCTTTCTTTTTTATGCAAGGCCATTACTACCAGCATTGCACTCAACATATACAACAGCTGTGTAATAACCAGATAGGAAATACCACTTTTATGCACAAGTGCAAGATACAAAGGGTAAACGATCCCCTTAGGCATCGCAAAGCAGCTATAAGGTCCAAGCCATCCCCCCGACAAAAGCCTGACAGCCATATCCACCATCAGCGCATCATCGTGAATGGACACACTTTCCGCAGTAATTGGCAAATTATATGTCAAAAAAATGCGAAAAACAGACAAAACCACTGCTATTGCAATCCAGATTTTTGTTTCACGCACTTTTCTCATTTTTTCCTTCTTCAATTTCAAATTTTTCGTTTCGATATCACTCATTTCTACATTTTTCGTTTCTATAATTATTCCATTATTTTTCAATTTTACACAATTCTGTTTTGCATTATTCGTGTTTGAACCATTCGTTTCTGCATTATTTGATTCTACATTCTACTTGATTTTGTATTTACATTCTCCACAAATACATCCACAGGATTACTCATGCTTAATATTTAAAATCCCAATAAAGAAACCACCAAAAATCAATTCTGCTCCAATGGAACACAAAGTTACAGCCGGAATCGTGATATGCATAACTTTTTGCGGATTCAAATCTCCAAATGATGTACTGCCCCAGATGATACAGGCAACAATCGCAATGATTAACCCTGTAACGAATAAGAGAAAGCCAATCCCGATACCCTGATCTGCTGAAAACCTGCTGATCTTTTCAATGGATTTGTTCATCGGGATATAAAAAGTTTTAGCCGCATAAATTTTGGTGTACACAGAAAATAAAATTGCATTCACGCCAATAATTAAAAACGCTCCGGCAAACAACATAGTATTAATATCCAATGAAATATGACGAATCTGAACCGGCCCGCCAATCAGCATAATCATTAAAATCAGGCCCACAACCGCAAGCAGACATCCCGGATAAAAGAATAACCAGTCCGGTGTATGTAAAAGCAGCACCTTTAAATGTCTCCAACCATCACTCCAGGTATTTAAGTATGGTTTTCTGCTTCTGCCATCTACCGAAAGAGTTGTAGGAACTTCTGCTATTTTATAATCATGAAGTGCCGCCTGAATTATCATTTCACTGGCATATTCCATACCCGTCGCTCTTAAATTCAATTCCTGTATACGTTCCCGATTGTAACCTCTCATACCGCAGTTGAAATCACCGATTTTATTGTGATAAAACAATCTTCCTAAAAAAGAAATTACCGGTGTGCCCAGATATCTGTGCAAAAAGGGCATTGCTCCTTTTTCAATGCCGCCACGGAATCGGTTTCCCATGACCAAATCATATCCCTCTCGCAATTTCAGAATATAGGGCATTAGGTCACTGAAATCATAACTGTCATCAGCATCTCCCATAATACAATATTTCCCCAATGCAGCATTGGTTCCGCCAATTAAAGCAGCACCATATCCTCTTGCCGGCACATCAACTACTCTTGCGCCACAACGACGTGCTATGTCCTGCGAACCATCAGTACTGCCGTTATCCGCAATCAGTACTTCTCCCGCAATCTGATTTTCCTCCAGACATTTTTGTGCCTTTTTAATCACGATTTCCAATGTTTCTGCTTCATTTAAACAGGGAATAACAACAGACACTTCATAATCCATCATCGCTTCAATACCACCTTTAATGATATTTTATAATACAGTAAATGGCTCTTAATCCATCTTTAAATCCAATTTTCTTACCTTCTTCATTGGTTCGCGGATAATATGAAATCGGAACCTCATGAATTCTGATACGCATATCGGATATTTTCGCTGTAATTTCCGGCTCAAAACCAAATCTTTTTTCTTCGATATCAACCGATTGGATGATTTCGCGTCGAAATGCCTTGTAGCAGGTCTCCATATCCGTAAGTTTCTGATGAGTAAAAATATTTGATAAAAAAGTTAGAAATTTATTTGCAAGGCGATTAGCCAGATAACCTTTTGACGGAGATGCTTTAAAGCGTGATCCATACACCACTTTTGCCTTTCCCTGTACAATCGGCAAAATCACATCTTTATATTCCATGGGATCATATTCCAAATCCGCATCCTGAATAATGACAACATCGCCCGTTGCCTGAGAAAAACCGGTCTTTAACGCCGCACCTTTTCCACCATTTTTTTCATGATACACAAGCTTAGCCACACGCTCTTCAACCTGTGTTTTCAAAATATCTCTTGTACCGTCGTTAGAACAATCGTCCACCACGATAATTTCTTTTTTAAATCCCTGCACCTCATCAATTTTGTCTAAAATCTTAATGATGTTTTCTCTCTCATTGTAGCAAGGGATTATAATTGATAATGTTGTATCTTCCAGCCTCATAGTTTTCATTTTCCTATCAATTATTTTTATCTTATTTTCCCATAAACGCTATTTTTTATAGCATATAAGACATTTTGTTTAAAGCGGTTGTCGTTTTCATTCTACCACCAGTCTCTCGTCACATTCCTTATACAATCTCTGTCTGGAACATGTATCTTTCAAAAAAATGGCAATCCTGTATTCCCCGGCTTTTAAATCCTCACGTTTAATCCGACATGAAAATCCGGACAATGCCACATTTGTCTGTTCCGGCAAAATTTCCACAACGTCAGGTCTGTAGCGTTCAAAGGGAACAACAGAAATCGTCTGTCCCACTTCATCTGTCAGTAAAAGTTTTTTTTCGTAACGGGAAGAATCCATTCCAAGCACATATGCCCAGCCCTCTATCCAATATACATCCTTTTCATCTTCTAAGTCCAGTTTTCTTTCCAGACGGACATGTTCTATGGTAACCGTCAGGCAATTATTATGCCATTCTTCCTTGATTTCACGATTAAAAGAAAGTGGTTTATTAAAAGAAAGTCTTTGCTCATATGGATATAAAAAACTGCAAAAATACTTATGCTTAAATCCGGCCAGATTGGGACTGTAAAAAGGATCCTTTCCCTTTATTGACGGATGTCTGCCATAACAAATATCTTTTTCATGCAAAAGCCGGTCCCATTTTTCCTCACTTAAGGCATCATCTCCGCGACTGACGGATTCATGATGATACAATACCACATCATTGCGAATCACATTGTAATACCCACAATCATACAGAGAAAAACAAAAATCCACATCGTTATAGGATACCGCTATCTTTTCACAGAAGCCTCCTGCCTCCAGATATTTATCCCTTGAAACCAACAGACAAGCTGCAGTCACTCCAATCATATCATAGGGAAGGACATTTCTCCCATAATAATAGTCTGTATTATCATGTTCTTTTAGCAGCTTATGCGCGGGACCTACCCACAAATTGGTAATTCCCGCATGTTGTATCAGATCCGTATCCGGGTATAACAGTTTTGCCCCGACCGCTCCGACATGGGGTAAGGAGGCCTGTCCCACCATAACAGACAACCAATCGGAGGAAATAATTTCCATATCATCATTCAGCAATAAAATATAATCGCCCTTTGAATTCGCAACGCCAAGGTTACACATTTTTGAAAAATTAAAATCCATGGGCTCATATATATATTGAAAACCGATACTTTCTTTTAATGCCATGATCCGTTTTTGATTCTCCGCACAGCTACCATTATCGACCAGTATAATTTCATAATTCGGATACTCCGTCTTTTCTGCCAGACTTTTTAAGCAGTTGGTAAGGACATCCACATTGTCCTTAGAAGGAATAATGACAGATACTCGTGGGAATCCATTCATTTTTTCACTAATCGTATTATCGGCATTTGCATTTTCGCCAATTGTATTTTCAGCATTTATTATTTCACTACTTTGTTTTTTGGAGACAGCATTTTGACTATTTTCATTTATAGTAAAAATCGGAACAGAATATTCCCGTCCACAAAAGGATCTATGCTGCATGAAACCGGATAAACCACGTCTTTTCATGGCATCCTGCTTTACTTTATCATATACCGGTTCATATCCCCAATAGGCTCTCTTATTTACCACTTCTGGTTTTTTGGGGTCCTCCGGCTGCCATTCATCTCCCTGACCGTGAAAAAGAACCTGTGGAATATGTGTGATATTCAGACCATTTGCTTCTATATACTCCGAAAAGCGGAATAAAAAATCATAAAGAATTTGTCTTTCTGAATCCATTGAAATATTTGCATTCACTAAAACTTTTAAATCCATCTCGCCTTTCATCTTTGCAGCAGGAGCAAAGTCGGATTTCAAATATGCTTTTAAATGTGTCCCATTGAAAAACAGCAAACTTCCCATATAAAAGAAAGACCATAGTGTGTCCGGACTTACATTCGGTTTCATCCATGCTCCGTATCTTCTGCCGGAATTTACATCTGTCATATCTTCATCTGCATATACCAGAGCACATTGTGAGTTTTCCCCAAAAATGCTTTCGTAATCCGGTGATGGCATACGAATCTGTCCTTCCAAAAGTCGCACGGCAATCCATGAATCTAAGATTTCTGCATTTTCTTCAATTCCGTTATTTTCTGCAATTCCGTTACTTTCTGCAACGCCGTTTGAAAACAGTGAGACAAACGCATCCAAATCCATCTGTAGAATTTTTACCTTCCCACAGGCATCCTGCTTTTCCCCAATTTTTTTATTTTCCACCGTATCAATCCACATCTGATAGGGATCACTGAGATTTTGCAGGCGACTCTCATACCGTTTATGACTTCTATTCAATTGATAATCAAAAATAATCTTTTTAACCGGATTAGCCAAAATCCACCTCGAACATTGAAAACCTGTCTATGCCCTCAACGCACAGACAGGCTTTACAATTCATTAATACTATTTTCATTCCGTCCACAGCCCATATTCATAATATAAATCACGAGCCGTTTTTCATACTGCTATTTATAAGCCATAGGCAGCTTTTACCTGTGCAAATTCCTTGGAATTAGCAAATTCATTTAAGACGTAGTCTCTGTCTTTTCCTGCAGCCAACTGACCTAACCAGTAATCCAGTCCTTCTTCGTCATATTCACGGTCGAAAAATGTTCTGTATAATACCTTTACGTATTCTTCATTATTCAGACCTTTTTGCTGAAATTCTTTAGAGTGGAAGAACTGCTCTGTAGAAACCTGCATCAAAGTATAGTTACCCTGACTAATTTCTTCACACCAGTAATCCATACCTTCTTCGTCATAAGGTCTTCCAAGTGCCTTGGTGTACAATCTGGACATAAATCCGGAAAGTCCCATATTACGGCTTCTACCGGTAACAGGATATGTTCCGGCTGTAATACCATATGAATTACAAATCATGCCAAACTCTTTAGACTGACAGAAATCATTGAATACGCCCTCTTTACCAAATCCATCTTCCATGGTCTTTAACCAGTAAGCTATTCCGCCTTCATCACCTTCACGATCCATCATAACCGTATAGCAGATATCTAAAAATTCCTCTTCGGATAAATTCTTCAGTTTCATCTCATTACTAAAGAAGAAACCACCTGCCACCTCAGCACCGGTCATATTGCCGGATGCCAATTCATGTGTCCAATAATCGATACCTCCTGCATCCGGAGTTCTCTTTAATGCTAACTGATAAATACGTGTTACGAATGCTCTGATTTTTGTTTCATCTACCACTCTTCCATAGCCCGGAACAATTTCAGAATAAGAATTTACTCCAATTACAGGCAGAGTAACCGTTTCTACATAAGACTGATTATCATCCAGATGCAAATAAACACTTTCTGCCAGTTTGCCACGAATATCAAAATTGACTCCGGCACCCGCATTCTTGCAAGCCAGAATAAAACAATCTGTCATACTGTCATACTTGGCTGCATAGTAAGATAATGCCAGTGATGCAGCCTGTACATCATCACCAAACACATCAGAGAAGCCTTCCTCTGTACACATGATACGATGAGATGTTCCAAATGTATTTTTTACATAATCCGTAAAAATATGATAATTATATCCATCAACCAGTCTTGCATCGGAACTCTTGGGGTTCAAATCCACCTCTGTAACATGTGCATTAACAGCCCAGATGTCCGGTTCTGCCAGAATGGAAGGATACATATGATATGCGATACACCAGTCAGATGCTGCCGGTGTACCTACTAATGCCATGTTGAAAGTATTCAAATAATCTTTGGTTGTAATTGCTCTGCCCAAATCATCATGCTGCCAGCTGTGATCCAGACACACACTGACACGCGCTACGGAAGAACGGGCACGAACAGCATTGTAAAGCTGCAAATAAGTCTTTGTATACAGATTTACATTGTAGTTGGTATCAACACTTCCTGAAAAATGCCATGAATTGGGAGCATTAACCTCGTTTCCGAGAATCCAGTTATCCACATGACAGTTAGAACGTGAAAAGATATCTGTCATCATAGCAAAGAAAGCATCAAAATATCTGGCACCTTCACCTGTATTGGGAGCATAATACTCTGATGCGGAACTGCCTCTGTTGGCAAGTGCAGTCGGATCAATTAAAATCTCCATTCCCTCTTTATAGGGAACCTCCATCTGCAGATTGACTGTAATACCATTTTTATTGGCCGTCTGTATAAACTGAATTAAGGCAAATACAGTACTTACATTGTAATAATATGCATTACCGTTGTAATCCCATCTCATTTTTCCCTGTCCGGATGAAGGAGACCAGAAATAATCTGTAATTCTTACATTGTACAGGGTATGCTGGGAACCGTTCCAATTAGTCGCATCCACATCTCCCAAACTCTGCACACCTTTTTTGGTCGTTGTCTTTTTAAATGCATCGGTCGTATTATAATCACTTGCAATAGGTGCATATCCAACCGCAGGCATCCATGAATTATTCATATACTCAAAACTACAATTCATATCGGAATCGGGAGCTCCCGCTGTCGGAATACCGTTATAGGTCTGCAATGCTGCGTCTTCCGGAATCATCTCATTTTCTGTAATCATCGTATTTTCGCTCAGGGAATCTTCCGTCTGCGGCATGGTTTCTGCAAAAACTGTACCAGCGACAGACACGGTCATGACAACAGATAATGCAATAGCCATAAAGCTTTTTGATAAAAATCTCTTTCTCATTCTTTCCTTCCTTTCACATTTTATATTCTATTAAATACCTGCTTAATCTCAGCAGAATTTAATCAAAAATATTTTGATCATCCATACTGTTTTCCAATGTATCAAAAAGGACCACATCGTAATCGCCGATATGTTCTTTTAGCCACTCCCTGTCAGAAAACTCTCCGGTAAAGCGCGGATCATAAACACAGACTTCGCTACAGATTGCAGACAGATAACAAATGCCTGTCATAGGAGCCGAATCCATTATTATCAGAACCTTCGGTGCGCCTTCCATTGTCGTATTTTTAATACTGTAGACACTTTGTCCGTAATATGCCATATTGGTAATCCAATAGGAATAAGAATCATATTCTTCCGGTATACGGACCAGTGCATCCGCAAAGTTTCCGGTAACCTGAACGCCTGTATTCTTAAAATCAATCACATAATCCGTAGAAAAAAGAGGCAGATACAGATTAAACGTATCTTTTTGTGTATAATATCCGCCAATGCTTCTACAGTACCCACCTATAAAACGATAACTGCTTTTTTCATACAAATCAGGATTTTGGATATCCAGCAAATCCTTATGACGGAACTGCAATCCTTTTTGAGTTTCAAGATACTCCACAATCTGACGCATCGCATCGACCTGAGCATCCGTCGTAGCATGCATATCCGTGATAAAATAGGTATCAGGCTGCCCTTCGATGTCGAGAATATCCACGCCACCGGCATCCAAAATGTTTTTGGTACGTTCTTTATATTCATCCACATTGGTAAACTCGTGAGGACGATAATGCACAGCCGTATCAATTCGCAGTGGGTTTTGCACATATACAAGCTTCGTATCCAATTGATTTTCATCGACATACGCTTGCATCCGCACAATATCATCAAGCCACTCCGGCTCCGTAATATCATTTCTCAAATGATACACAATCCCGTTTGTATCCTTCAGATAATTATAGTTATCTGTAAAAATACGGGCAAACGCCACATCGAAAATACTCGCTAAATCCGTCAGATCATTTTTCAGGGCCAGATTTTCCTTGAAATAAGACTGCAATTGTGGAAGTTCATTGGACCATCCGGCAAATTCCGCGGATTCATAATCATTCATTGCTTTATGAAGCACCTTAGGGGCCGTCTTTACCATAAAAAAGGTAAGCATCCCAACAAAAAGAATGATTTCTGCAATTTGTAAAAAATAAACCGATTTTCTTTCTTTCAAAATCACTATCTCATCTTTCACTCATTTGTATTCTGCCAACAGCAAGGTAACTAGAAATTAAAATAAATAAACGGATCATATGAGGTTCTGACCATATATGCAATGCTCAAAATCAGCAAAAACATACTTCCCACTGTCTGAATGATTTGAAAAGCCATCGGCTTATTTTGTAACGCTTTTTCAAACAAACGCTTGATGGGACATGACAAAACAACCGCTACCAGTAACAAAACTGCAGCATCTCTCCACATATAGCTTCCCAACAGATTATGAAAGCTCAAATTTCCCACGCCGAACATTGAAACAAAAAAAGCTTTTGCTTTGGACAACGATTCTGCCCGGAACAATACCCATGCGAAATTAACGCAAAGAAGTGTAAAAATGCGATACACAACTGCAACGATACGGAATTTTTTAATCCATGTTAAAATCGGTGTAGATTTTTCTATCACCAGCAAAACCAAATATAAAATTCCCCACAGAATAAATGTCCAGTTGGCACCATGCCAGATACCGGTCAGGATCCATACACAGGCCAGATTACGGTATTTTTTCCATTTTGCGCAACGCGATCCACCCAAAGGGATATAGACATAATCACGAAACCATGAACTCAGGGAAATATGCCATTTGCGCCAAAAATCAGTAATGCTCGAAGCGGTATAAGGGTAATTAAAGTTTTCATTAAAATGAAAACCAAACATTTTACCCAATCCGATTGCCATATCGGAATATCCCGAAAAGTCAAAATAAATCTGCAATGTATAGGCAATGGAGCCTAACCAGAATATACTCGCAGAATAACCGGACATATCTCCGGCATCAAAGACCTTATCCGCAATAACAGCCAGATTGTTGGCTAAAATCACTTTCTTGGCAAGTCCACAGCAGAAACGCTGAAGGCCGGTTGAAAAATCGTGTACTGTTTCTTTTCTTTGCGATATTTCTCTTGCGACCGTCTCATAACGCACAATCGGTCCGGCAATCAGCTGTGGAAAAAAAGTAATATACAATCCGACATTCAGAGGATTCTTCTGTACCTGCTCTCCACGATAGACGTCAATGACATAAGACATCGCCTGAAAGGTAAAAAACGAAATACCAATCGGCAGCGCAATATTGCGCAACGCCAAAACTTGTGAACCGGCAATCCGGTTAATATTTGTAATTGTAAAATCGAGATACTTAAAAACAAACATAATGGAGAGATTAAAAACTACCATTAATGCAAGTATCCATTTGATATATGACTTTTCACGATACCTGTCCGCTAACAGACCAAATCCATAATTGGCAAAAATCGATAAAACCAAAATCGGGAAAAACTTCGGTTCTCCCCATGCATAAAATGCCAGAGACATAATCAGCAAAAAGATATTGCGAAATCTTTGGTTAATCAGATAATAACCCAATATGGTTACAGGCAGAAAGCAAAAGAGAAAAATCTCTGATGAAAAAACCATGATAATATACCTTTATCTTTGTTGTCTTATGCCTTTTTATAGCTGTCGATTCCGCTCCATTTCTGATCCTTGTCGGAAATAATCAAATCCTTTTCGGTCATTCCCTCAGGCATCGGCCATTCCACACCAATTCCGGGATCCGACCACAACAGACCACCCTCATCATTTGGATGATAAAAATCAGTACATTTGTATGCAAACTCGGCATAATCAGAAAGAACAATAAAGCCATGTGCAAAATTTTTCGGAATAAAAAACTGTTTTTTATTCTCTGCCGATAATTTTACACCATACCATTTGCCGAATGTTTTGGAGCCTTCTCTTAAATCCACAGCAACATCAAAAACTTCCCCACTGACAACTCTTACCAATTTATCCTGGGGAAAATTAATCTGAAAATGAAGACCTCTCAAAACACCTTTTTTGGATGCTGACTGGTTGTCCTGTACAAACTGAACATCGATTCCGGCTTCTTTGAAATCGTTGTAATTGTAGGTCTCCATGAAATATCCTCTTTCATCTCCGAAAACAGTGGGGGTAATTACTTTTAATCCCTCGATTTCACATGTTTCTACTGTGATTTTTCCCATCTTTATATCCTCCTGAAAGATAACAAATAATAATTCCATAATTAAAATTATTTTACCAAAAAATGTGCTATTCGTAAACCGATAAATGCTATACCTGAATTTTTCGGACATATGCCTGAAAACATGATTTTTTTGCCTCATAAACGCATAAATCTGCAAAACATATTCATACAAATATGTTTTGCAGACTTTTCTTTTTTTTTAAATCTATATTAATACTCAACTTTTACAACCGAATTCATGTCATAGAATCCAACCGTATTTTTATCCGAAAAAACCGTCATATTGCAGACATCATAAAGCCTGTGATAAACCGTATATTCTCCATCCACATAGCCGGTTGTTCCTAAAGATAAAAGATATTCGCCACCCTGCAAATCCATTTTCTGGGTAAAGGTAACCACAACCTCGTCTCCGTCTTCGACATTTTTGATGTCATTCTTTTCATACATGGTGTTGGTGCCGCACAAATCGGTTCCCTTTAAATCCTTGATGGTAAATGCAGCAATCGGATGCTCTAAATGTGTGTGATAACGCAGCTTCATACGAATGGTAAATTCCGACCCCTTGTTAATGATATCCGTAATTTTTCCGGAATCATCCAAAATCGCAAAATCCACAATTTCACCTGCACCGTTTCCGTAAGCATTCACCTTGGGATTCAGACGTAAATTTGATTTCCACAAATTAGGATTGACACTCGATGCACCATCTCCCGGCTTATCAATCATGGCGGTTTTCTTTTCTCCATCCTGTCCGGATAAAGCATTAGCCGCACTCTCCGAATCGAAATCATCGACAGATACGCCACCCAATTGCTTCACCAGAGCCTTTTTATATTCATCGATGATATACTTTGGCTCTCCTTCATCCATCTTGACACCCTGATTTAAAAAGACAACTTTATCACAATACTTTGCAATACTGCTCAAATCATGACTGACTATCAGAATCGTCTTACCCATCTCTTTAAACTCTTCAAATTTGTGATAACATTTGGATTGAAAAAAGACATCGCCAACGGATAAAGCCTCATCTACAATCAAAATCTCGGGTTCAATATTGATGGCAACCGCAAATGCCAGACGCACAAACATACCGCTTGAATACGTCTTAACCGGCTGGTTAACAAAATCTCCGATATCCGCAAACTGCAAAATCGAATCCAATTTTGCATCTATCTCTTCTGTGCTAAAACCGTTCATGGTACCATTTAAATACACATTTTCAATTCCGGTAAACTCCTGATTAAATCCGGCTCCCAGCTCTAACAAAGCAGATATACGTCCATCTACCATAACATTGCCCGAAGTGGGATTTAACACACCCGTGATAATTTTTAGTATTGTGGATTTTCCGGAGCCATTGGTACCGATAATTCCGACCGTCTCACCGCGCTTTACGGTAAACGAAACATCATTTAAGGCAAAATGCTCACGGCACTGTACCTTTTTGGAAAGCCCCAGAGACTCCTTCAAACGGTCAATCGGTTTATCATACAATTTATATATTTTTGTTACATTTTCCACCTTGATAGCAAAATCTTCTGCCATAGTTACCTCTTAATCCCAGACATCTGGATTATAATCATCCAAAATCATGCTCATCTAAATCATATTCATCAGCATTATGATACATTTGAATTATAATACATCTGCAAAATGAACTTTTAATCGCTTGAAGATGAGTGCACCGATTGCAAATACGACTGCAACAAATCCCCAGAAATAAATTGTCATATAGACATTGTCAAAAAACCATGCTTTCTCAATCAAAGCCTCTCTGTAGCCGTTTACCACATAATACATGGGATTTAACTGGAAGAAAAGCAAGAGCCAGCGATTGTGAATAATGGAAATCTGCCACATAATAGGCGTTGCCCATGTACCAACCTGTAAAAGAATACTGATAATCTGTGATAAATCCCGAAAGAAAATTACTACAGCGCAGGTGGTATAGCAAATTGCCAGCACAAGCATAAACATGCAGAATGAATAATAGATTACCTGCAATGTATAAAGATCCGGATAATATCCGTAGCATGCAAATAATATGATGACAAACACCACAAAGAAAATGTGCACAAACAATGCAGACATAATCTTGATAATCGGTAAAATACTGATTTTAAAGACCACTTTTTTAACCAGATAATTATATTCTATCAAAGCATTGGTACCATTCATGAGGGCTTCCTGAAAATAAAACCATGGAACCAATCCGGCAGTCAGCCAAAGTACAAAAGGAACCGAAATACCGGTTCTGCTAAGTGTCGAACCGACATTCAACCCCTTATCAAATACGAGCCAATATACAACTATGGTAACAACCGGCTGTACAAAAGCCCAGAAAATGCCAAGATAAGAACCGGCAAAACGCGTCTTAAAATCATTAATAGACAATTTCCAGATCAACTTGCGGTTTTGGTATAATTCAATCGGAAGAGAAACAAATTTCCTAAAAAACAATAAAACACCGAGTAAAGCCAGATCTACAAAAACACAGGCCGCGATCTTCTTAATCCGGTTAATCTTCCACTCGTGTTCATCCGTAATTTCATGCAGCGGGAAATTCTCATCGGCAAAAATCACACAGGCATCCGTTCCGGAAATGGATACATCCATCTTGCCATTGTTCCAGGAAACATTGTCCACACGAACCGTTTGTGCATCGGCAAGCATATCCTCTGTCAGCATAATTTCATTGTCGTATCTTGCAAAGCGAAGCAAAGAAACCCATGCCACACTACTTTCATCCGGGAAATCCAGCCTGATACTGGTTGCATTACTGGGAACCATTCCCGTAAACAACTGTGTCTTATTACTTTTTTCGTATTCAAAAACCAGAGATGATGATTCTTCGAATTGTCCGTTATTGCCATAAAACAATTGGACAATTCCATCATGATCAGCCGTTATCTCCAGTTGTACCTCTACATCAATCGGTGCATAGCCATCCGATCTTGTCAGAATAAATACATTTAAAAGTATTCCAAACAAGATGACACATGCAACAGCCAAAAGTCTTTTCTTAGACATTGCACTCTCACTTTCTATTTTCCGTGTTATTTTCCACTTTCATACGCAGCCAAAATCTTACTGATTTTTTCCGTATTACCGTATGTAATCGGAGAATCATAAGGTCGATCCGGAAAAGCTCCGAATTCCGGACGTATTTTATAGCCATGTACCTGCAAAAATTCTTCTACTTTGTCTGCTAATGACATCGGCTTACCGGTTGCACATTCAATGACACCGGTCACTTCATTTTGCATAGAACAAATCGCAATATATCTGGCCAGTTCATCTATATCGATAAAATCAAATTGATTTTTTCCGGTTGTAAAAGGGAAGGTCTCTTTTCCTTCTGCTTCCCATCCCACAATTCTGGTAAAAATAGAATGGTTTCTGGTATCATCGCCGAGAATGTAATAGCCACGCAGCCACAAAAACTCTGCACCGTTTGCCTCACACAGCTCACGGGTCAGATTGCGCAGGGCGTTTTTGGCAATTCCATAATTGGATTTGGGATTTGTGGGAGTATCCGGTCCGATTTCTCCTTCCCAATAGCCTATCTCATGCATGCTGCCCATGACAGCAATTCTTTTTAATCCACCTTTAAGCATATTTTTAATAAAGGTATAGTGATTAGGCAAATCCAGAATATGGGAATCGGCACTGTGGACAAATCCGTCTCTCCACGCCAGATGTATGCAGACATCCGGTTTTTGCATCTTTTCAAAGATATCTTCCGCTCCGCTAAAAATCGGCTCTTCTACACGAATAATGCGGGAATCGAGATCATCAAACCTCAAATCCGCACCAAGCACCTCATGTCCCTCATTTAATAAAAATGCAGCGACATGTCTTCCGATATATCCGTTTACACCCGTAATTAATACTCTTAATTTCTCCATACATTAACTCCATTCCTTGGATAAATCCTGATATCAGCCATTATATCGATACATACGAATTGCTTTATACTCTCACAATCCCGATATCACAAATATTAATCATCATATAAAAACACATACATGCTAGTATAGCATTATGTCACAAAAATATCAAATAGTACTCAGTTCTCCCAAAACTTCACCTTGGAAATCTTTTCGCCACGACCAAGCAGCTTCGTCATCTCTAAAACATCTTCCTGCGATACATGATAATCCACATTCATCCTGACTGATACTTTGGACAAATGCGTAAGTCCTCCAAGGGACAAATAAATCTTAGGGTCATCTGCAATAAAAAGCACCTTGTCATGTAATCTGAAGCCACTGCCTGTATAATCCACCTGTTCATCAAAGAGACCATATGTTACGACACTGCCGTCCGCTCCCGTCAATTCCACCTGCATTTCTTTAATCACAATGCCTGCGGCACGGCTGGGATCAAAACGAAGTCCATCCAGTTGTCCAAACTCTTCCAAATCTTCAAAGACATAGGTGTATTCTTCCGCACGCTCTTCGTTGATATGCGAAATCGAATTATCCTCACTGTATCCGCTTCCTGTTGGAGCCGGATAAAGCTTTCCTTCATTATTCACCGGTTCTCCCGTAATATCAATCAAGCTGCGCAAGCCCTTTAGCTCATCCAGATTGTATGCAAGATCCAAAACCACTTTGTTGTGGCTTCCGGCACCATTTCCCTTGTAGAATATAACATTGTTCAACTCGCGCAGCATATAGTGGAGACTTGTCACTTCCATACCTGCGGATGCCGTATTCATAAGCCAAGCCGGATAATAGCCTTCATTCTGCACACAGAAACCGTAAATGCGCTCAATACCGTGTACCAGCTGACCATCTTCTCCAATCGGCTCCGGAGCAAATTCGTCATAACTCCAGCCACGGTCAAACAGGACCTTCAGGGCCTTGGGCCGGAACCAGAATACCCCGCCCAAAGGAGAAACCGGTTCTTTCTTTTCATTCAGATTCACATGGAGCCCCAATTCATCCGCAATTTCTTTGGTCACATCAAAATTCATTCCCCACTCTAAACCAAGCGCAATATAATACTGTGCATGGTTAGGTGGTGGCGGCATCAACATGCCAAGATGCGGATTCTCTTCAAACGTCTTAATCACATTCTTTACAAAATCCGCAGATGCAAGCATATTTTTATTGCAGCGATATGCAAATGCGGCACCTACTGTACCGGGCTTTAACTGTCCCACCTTTTTATCATGAAGCTTGCAGATATAATCATAATTCTGATATTTATCCTGCATTTCCACTAAGAAAGGAGCAACATCCCGACCTTTATTGCCGACAATAGTTATCTCAAGCTTATTACATGGTAACGCAGAAAAGCGTTTTAAAATCTTCTCCTTCTTTTCCTCATTATCCGTTGTGATATAGACATCGGTATGAGACGGCATATTAGAGGCATATTCAAAGCATTCATCGATCAGATCCGGGAAATACATATGCATGATGAGCGCCAGTTTCTTTTCTGCCAGTGCTTCATCCGGATAATCCGACTGATCCTGCGGGAGAAAATAATTGAGCTGCAGATTTTTCTTTAAATCTGCCATATTTTCCAGACGCAGCATATTTTCCCAGAATAAGTCCATATCATAATCCGTTTCCTTGTCCAGATACTGATACAGCTCATATGCACTCTGTCCACAATCTTCACTCAAAACGACGGTATAATCCTGCATGAAGGAACGGCGCTTAAAAATCGGGCATCTCTTTTCCTTAATCATCTTAACGGCAGCGCCCATGATCGGATTATAAGTAAAGCCTTCCCATTCCGAAGAATCACAGTAGACTTCCCATTTAAATCCCTGATCTGCAAACCGTTTGGTAAACATGGATTCATGATAACCGACAGATTTCAAATAGTCTTTAATAAACGGCATCTCATCCCAGTATTTTTGAAATGCTACACTCTTGACCATATCCTGACGTACTGCAATAAAATGAGACTGGATATGTTCCGGAATATAGCCCTCCGGCAGCGTACCAAAGGGATCAAAATCCGTCTTGTGGAACTTGGTGATTCCCCAAAAATCCAGGTCTTTTACCGCCATGGCATCAAACATTTCCTGAAACGGATACAAAGGTCCCATCATGGTGTAGTTCATCAAAACAATTTCATCATATTCAGAAAGTACATCCCAGCCGTAGCTTTCCATTGCTTCTTTGTATGCCCAGACATCCATCCCGGTATTTTCACGTTCTACAACCTTTGCAGCATAAGGAGCCAGTTTTTCTTTCTGTCCCTCTTTTAATGTCCCGTTAACTACAACGCAAATCTCTTTGGCATTCTTTTTTAAATCCTCTAACATATAGAGAATATAACGGTCAACCAGACCATCTCTGTCATAAATAAAATATATAATTAATCTGTTATCGTTGTTGTTTTTTATAATCATTCGCTCTTGCCTTTCATCATATCTGCCACTTTTCTTAAGGGTTTGGTGGATTTCCATGCTGCTGAATTAATGACCGTATTATAATCCTTTAAATACTGCTCGGATTGTGCCTTCAATCCTTCATTTTCTTCCTGTATTTTTCGGATTACATCCCGTAATGCATCTATTTCTTCCTGCATTTTCTGCTCACTTTCATGCAACTGTTCCTCTGCCATATCCAACAGATCTTTTTTCCCAAATCCCACCTGATATTCTATATGCAAAATCGCATCATCCGGCAACTCATTGAAATAAAGATTGGGCAAATCATCCGCAAACTGATAAACATCCGGACGTATCATGTTGCCATTGCATAAAAACGCTTTATTGGCGACGATAATCCGGTCGTTTGCATCCCGAAGACTGACATTATAAAACCGGACCATACCGGTATCTTTCCCCATTGTCATGTTGAGCGTCTCAATATCAGATGAAACCGGTATCTCTAAAACCGAATGTCCATCCTCTTTCATCACTGCTTTTATTTCTTCTTGTGTTGCTGTTTTATCAAAATAATTTCTCCGGACAGTCACCATGCGGATATATCTTCTTTTCTTTTCCTCTGTCACAACCGCTATAGTATCATAATTATCAGGTTTTATGATTTCATACATTTCCCACAGACGTGTATATCCGGAAAGAATATAGGATTGTAAGCTTTCTTCCATCCTTTGATATACAACCATTTCATCCTCACTGATATCAAAAAATGAAAATAAATCAATCCCTTTTCGTTCCAAATCAAACTTTCGGTCGAACTGCCCGTAAAATAAAGCCGCCCGATAAAAAATATATCCTACCGGAACCGGAAATCGAAAGGTCCACTCATAGTCATACACGAAGCAATTTCCATCTTCGATTTTGATATTCTGAAAAATCTGATCCACATTGGCAACCGGCAACGCTTTCGCATCCGCCGGAATTTCACAATCACCAAATACCTCCGTAAATTCCGCCGTCTTTTCAAAATCAGCTCTTGCCAATGCATTCATCTGCATCTTATAGTCCAAAAGATACTTCCAGAACGTATCCATATCGTGCTTTTCAAGCGCCTCATCCAATAATGCATCCATTTGTTTTCCGGTAAGGAAGTCAAATAACAGCGTTCTTTCATCCATTCTCTTGCACGGACAGGCAACAAACTGTGTTCCCGCAAAACTGTCTGTCAGGAGCCCGAAACATATTTCATTATTGTCTATATGAGCCTTCGCCGCATCCGTCATCGCAGACTTTGTCACTGAAAGAACACCATTTTCATCCTTTAAAATATCTGTCCGAATCTGAAATGCAGCAGAACGATCATTACTATATTTACTAAATATAACCTGTTTCATGAAACTCTCCATTTCTTATCCCTTTTCGCCCAATAACACCAAGAAAGAATTGGAAAAGAAGGGGAACTTTCCGTCTTTGATAATCTCATCGAATACCTTACTTTCATTGAAATTAATCATACGGTCACCATCAAAGTTGCGATAATTATTGGATAACTCACCAATATCCGGCAAATAATCATCACTATAAATCGTCTGGGGCAATTTATAATCCGGATAGGGATAATAAAATGTAATATCTTCCAATCCGTTTCGAATCGCAATATCCGTCAACTCATCCTTTGAAAAAGTCTCCACCGAATCGGAATTCGGGTATCCCTCTAACCCGGAATAATATGTGCCAAGATGATCTTCCCTGCATCCGGCAAAATATTTCAGTCCGAATTTATTTTCAATGGCAATCACAATTTTTCCACCGGGAGCCAAATGCTTTTTTATCATCGATAAAAACGTATCGAAAGGTGTCTCGTCCTGAATATAGCTTTTGGCATATTCAAACACGCCAATCAGTGTAATGTAGTCATACTTTTTTGTCAGCTTTGCTTCCACATCCTGAAAATTTCCGACTTTGATTGTGATGTTATCGTATTCCCGGTTGCGATGGGCATTGACTAGACTGCGCGCCTTTGAAAGCTCAATGCATTCTACACTTCCCGCTTTCTTTGCCAGCGTACCGGTAATCGCTCCACATCCCGCACCGATTTCCAATACCGCATCCTGTCCGCCGATAGGAAGAAAATCCACGATATTACCCCTGATATGAGATAAATGATATAAAACCGCCCAGGTACCGTTTTCTTTTATCAGACGGTTATACTCAGACGGAGGATTCTTTTTCACCAGCTCCAAAAGGATTTCCTCCGAACCGTCCACATATAAATCTTTTCCGATATAATCATCATAAACCAGTGTGACGCCACCGATTTTTTCTGAATTCTGATTCATTTATTACTCCTCTTTAACCCTGTCATTTGAAGAATACATCACATAATCCTGCGATTCATACACAACCGCAAAACCGTTTTGTTCCATTGCCCACCGTTCATCCGCATCGGTGGGAAGTATCAGATAATTGCATTGATTGCCTTCCATGACCCTTACGATATTCCCTATTTTACCATTTGGCTCCTGCAAATCTTCATGCACCGCACGTACAGCCGCATCATAATATTCTGCTGACAGATTGGAATTGATATAAGCCGGTTCATATAATAAGTTGACAGCCGCACTTTTTGCACGAATGCAAGTAAGGATATCATCCCTGGCAAGCACTTTGGTATCAGCACTATCAGGCAATAAAGCTATCATCTTACGATATTCCTCCGGTATCAAATCATCCGTATTATTTGCACATCCTCTACGCAAACCACCAAACAGGCCGAGCAGACAAATCAAAATCAGAAAAGCCGCAGAAACCACTTTTGTCTTTTTTTGCTTTCCGTCGCAAAAACAAACCAAAGCATAGGTACAAAGCGGTACAATGGGCAGAATCGATAACTGTAAAGAATCCGGTAAAAAAAGCGAAACAAACCATGCAGCCATGCAATACCACGCAAATAATACGGCATGTTCATCTTTTCTTTCAAATAAATACAAAATCGCCAATGCCAAAAATCCAATCAATAATCTGCCAAGCGTAATACCGTTATCCGTTTGCAGACCTATATCGAAAGCCGTGCTTTCCCTAAATGAGACAATAAATCCCAGGATCAGCACGATTTCTGCCAGACATCCATACAACATTTGTTTTTTCCGAATGCCATCCGCTAAGTCTAAGAAACATAAAAAAATCAGCAATCCCAAGATTGCTTTATCACAGCAATCAAGATAACAGCATACCAGCAAAAGAGGCGCTTGTGCTATAAACATAAGCAATAGCTTTTGATTCTGTTTTGGATATAACTTTTTTGCCAACAAATAAAAAAGACAAACAACAATTCCATATCGGAAAAATGGGAAAATGATTCCTGTCACAATAAATGGAGAAATTCCCAAAAGACCTTCGGCATAGTAAGAAAGCATGACAACCAAATCATCCACGGCCAGTCCGGTTCTTTTTACCAGATTGACCATTGCCAGACGCGGTAATAATTCATTCGATGCAAAACCACCTATCGCAAAAAAGACAGCTGTGTATACCAAAACTGCCACAACCGGTAGAAACCGGGGCATTGCAGTTAACTTCTCTGCTTGCTCCGACTTTTCGGCATTGTGCATCCTGAAACCGGCAATCAAAAGAAACATCAAAAGCACGCCCACACCGTACACCCCAACCAGTTTAACCGGCAATAAATCAAGGGGTGCAGATGATTTTTGCATATATGAAACAGTCTGCCCAAATATCATCATGCCAATCAATAAAGCATACAGAATTGCTTTTATCGCTAAGCCATTTCCTTTATTGTGCATATTCGTTATCCTCACCACTTATTTCAAGCAATCCTATCGTACCTTTATAAGATGCATCAAAAACATATTCCGGTATCCGGTCAGTAAGCATGGACTCATGTGCAAAATGCAGGTGTGCACCTACCACTGCAACAACCGGACTGTCATCTGCATATAAAAGTTCCAAAAAACGTCCGGTAATTTCATCCGGAATATAGCAGTCCTCTTCTTTATTCCCCCATAATAAAACCCGATTCTGCCATGCTTGTTTAGACACATTCGCCAAATCATTGTCCACAACCGAATCAAAGGGAACATGCGCAACAACAACTATGGGTTTATTGCGGCGAAACGCATCTTCTATCTGTTGCAGAGCAGTATCAGAAATCTGCGACGTATTCATATTAATACCCATGACAATGAATTCCCCATAATCAAGAACCGGGACATCCGGATTTTGATCCAATTGCATTTGTGCATCCGCAATCAAAGCCTCATCCATTTCTTCACACCAAAAAGGCATAACATCGTGGTCCGCCCGAAGATAAAAATGCGGTGTTTGTGTCCTGTCCAATCCCTCTTTTAAAATGGAGAAATTATTTTCGGAATAATAGTCTAACATATCCCCATTAAAAAGTATTGCATCGCAATTCAAAGAATCCAATTGCGGATATAACATATTCCATGTGTCAGAGCTTGAATGACCGTCCACAGTGAAAACATCATATCTTTGTTGCAACGCTTCTGTATCGTTTCGGGGATTTTCAATATCCTCCACACTCACAATATGAATATCATTTACGACTGCAAATCGATAGGTTTGTTTTAATCCGGGAACAACAATCTTTTTTATATCAACGGAAATATCCTGTAAAGCAGAAACGGAATAATCCATTTGATACAAATTGTATTTTTCAGCGGACTTTACTTTTTTACACACAGATTGCGGCAGATGATCTACAAACTCATTATCTTTCGAAAGTATCACATACTTCACCTGCAACAATTTCATATCATCCAACAGTGCATTCTCGTCAATATAGACACCCTGTTGGATTGCCATTGCCAGACGATATTGGGCATCATCAGAATGATCACTGTCAATATCCCGGCTCTGTGCCCAAATCATAACATCACGTCCGGAATATGCCCATTGCACATTACCCGAATATTGCCGGATCTGCATCATTACCAAAGGCTCTCCGATAACCCGGGCACTCGCATCGCCTTCCTTTTGTGCGATTGTATCCGCTATCTCAATGATGTCATCTTCCAAAGCATATCTGTTGGAAATAACCTGCCACGTAGAAGAATTCAATAAAGTACTTCCCAATACGACAATTGTCATGATCACCAACATGATGCCGGTTACCATTCGAAACTGATATTTTCGCCAGATCGTAACCATCCCAAAAGCCCATATAATACTCAACGGAAACAACCACCATAAACGATAAGCTTCTTCTTGTAATCCCACCTGTTTACACAGGTAATAGGCTATTGGATAAAACACTGCAAAAAGGATACAGGCAATCATTAAGAGCTTGGCAATCGTATCGCTCCGGTGCTTTACCAGGAATACAAAAAATATGGCTAACACCAGCACAAAGGATGTATTTCCAAAATAATTTAATACACTTTCCAACATACCTTTCAACATTCCTCTGTCAAATCACAATTTTCCATATATCAAAACGATCTACTACATACAATCCCAAATAGCAAATGCAAGGAAGCAGGCAAAGAAACATCTGCCCTATTTCCCTACATTTTTTGGTTGTAATCAGATAAGAAAGCATCATAAGACCTTCTAAAAACGGAACCAGCAGTAAACAAGAGGAAGAAATTGCCACAGCTGCAATATTTACCGGAAGTAAAATCCACCACTTTCCTTTCCACTCCGGATGTTTAAAAATACGGATTATGATAAGGAGAATTGCCGGCAAAACAATGTTGGCACAACAGGCTTTTGCCTCATAGGAGCGTATCATCAGAAACTGACTCGCAAAATACATGGTAGACAAACCGAAATTAGCTAAAATCCAGAATGAAACCAGTGCGCAGGCGCTCCTTTTTTCATTCCATACTTCCTTCCCTAAGAGATAAACCACATATGCCGAAAAAATATGACATACCGCCGTATTAAAAAAACGACAGACCACGGCACCGTGTATCTGAAAAATATCTCCGATTACAGCCGAATGCATAAAATAGGAACACATGGCATATCTCATATTGATTACCGTATCTTTCACACCGGTGTATCCATCAAACAAATACATGGTATCCGTATCCATTGACTGCACGACATTGCTGATATAATAAGTCGTATCCCATCCGTTAAATCCGCTTGTAATGGAAAAAAACATCTGAATCATCAATAAGGTAAGCATTATAAGCCACATTCCTGTGTCCGAATTCCATTTGAAATCATGCATTTTCACTTTTTCAGAAATATTCGAAATTTTATTGCGGGTAAAAAATAAGATCAAAAACACCACAATAATGAAGGAACAGACAATTCCCCATACCGTACTCAAAATATGAAGTGGTTGTTTTAAAAACATGAGTGGTAAATATAGAATCTGAAATAAAGTAAAGTATTGAAAAAATCCCGTCAATAAGATGTTTTTATACTTATTTTTCGTACATCTTTCAAAAATGTATCCCAGCATTCCTGCAATGGAGAAAAATAAAAATACCACCAAAAAGGTTACCATTATCTGCATCATGCGTTTTTCTTCTTCTCTCCGATTTCAACTAAATATCTGCTCAAGGCATCCTGCCAGGTTGGAAGAGGCATAAATCCGCTTTCAACCAATTTTGTCTTATCCAGACGACTGTTAAAAGGTCTTGCAGCCTTTGACAATCCATACTCCTTAGTCGTAACCGGAACCACCTTTGTATCCAGACCTGCCTGCTTATAGATTTCTACCGTAAAATCATACCAGCTGATATAACCGCCTTCGTTGGTTGCATGATAATAACCGTATTTTTCTGTTTCATTCATATCAACTAACAGACGTGCCAGATCCAGAGTATAAGTCGGTGTACCAATCTGATCATTCACAACCCGTACGGTATCATGCGTTTTTCCCACATTTAACATGGTCTTGATAAAATTCTTGCCATTTAATCCAAAGACCCAGGCAATACGCACAATAAAATACTTGTCCAACGTATTCGCAACAGCTAACTCACCTTCCAGCTTCGTCTGACCATATACATTAAGCGGCTTGTAGTCTTTACAATCCGGCTCCCATGGTTTTTCGCCCTGTCCGTCAAAAACATAATCCGTACTGATATAAGTCATCTTGCAGTCAAGCTCTTTGCAGACATCTGCAATATTCTGCGTTCCTCCGGCATTGATGGCGCGGACCTTATCCACTTTATCATCATCTTCCGCTAAATCAACCGCAGTCCATGCTGCACAGTGGATGACGGCATCAGGTCTGATGTCGGAAATCACTTTTTTCACTACTGCTTCATCCGTAATATCCAGCGAAACAAACGGCATCGTGGTCACAGCCGAGCCATCAGCCACTCCACCGTAGCAATCCGTGATATCGCTTCCAACACCCTCATAACCGCGTTTTGTCAGTTCGTTCATCACATCATGACCTAATTGTCCGTTTACTCCTGTTACAAATACTTTCATTGCAAATTTCTCCTTGCACAATACTATTTCTTTTCCTATATTCAAAAGCAATTACTTACTCATTTCCGCTACCATGTCACGCAAAGATTCCTCAAGCGAAATAGTCGGTTTCCAGCCTATCTCTTTCTCAATTTTTTCATAACTTCCTATAATCACAGCATTGTCATCAGGTCTAACATATTGCGGATTCGTCTTTGTTTTTACTTCTACTCCGATCATTTCAGATAATAATCGGATAATTTCCTCTAATGCGATCCCCTTTCCGGAGCAAATATTATATATCTCACCGGAAGTACCATTCATTAACAGCATATAGTATGCACGTACAACATCCCTAACATCTACAAAATCGCGAACAAGCGAAATATCACCCGTTTCAATATATCCTGATTTTTCTCCACTATCCTTAATGCTTAAAATTCTTCGAATAAAACTGGGCACAACAAACCTTTCATCCTGCCAACAACCGATGTGATTAAACGATCGCGTCATAACAATATCCATGTGAAAACCGTCAACAAATACCTTTGACAACATTTCCTGGGAAACTCTTGCAACCGCATAAGGACTGACCGGTCGTAACAAA
>JAEDFR010000029.1 GCA_016297945.1 Lachnospiraceae bacterium
GGATAGTTCTTGCCTGATCGGCAATCGCTCTGGTAATCGCCTGTCTGATCCACCATGTGGCATAGGTTGAAAATTTATAGCCCTTACGATAGTCAAACTTTTCAACAGCCTTAATCAGACCGAGATTTCCTTCCTGAATCAAATCCAAAAACAGCATACCTCTTCCGACATAACGTTTTGCAATGGAAACAACCAGACGTAAGTTTGCTTCTGCTAATCTTTTTTTAGCTTCCTCGTCGCCCTCTTCCATACGCTGTGCAAGTTCAATCTCTTCATCAGCAGTTAAAAGCGGTACTTTTCCGATTTCTTTTAAATACATACGAACCGGGTCTTCAATGCTGATTCCGTCCGGAACAGAAAGATCAATGTTTTCCACATCCACATCTTCTGCATCCTCAACAGCCAGTAATGCCTCTTCGTCAGGTTCTTCCTCTTCCTCGGTCATACGAAGAACATCAATCCCTTTTTGTTCCAGAGTTTCCACAATTTTATCATACCGCTCTTCTTCCAGATTGAATTCCGCAAACTGATTTACAATCTCCTGAAAATCCAGAACATTTTTCTTCTTTCCCATTGCAATCACTGAAGTCAATTTTTCTTCAAATTTTGCCATTGTATTTTCGTCCATTTTATTCCATCCTCTCGTTTCTATGTTTTCCTATTTTTTACCTTAAGTTAAAGAAATATGCGTTTTTTGTATTTTCTCGATTGTCTTTTTAATAGAAACAATCTTTTTAAAAGCTTCCGGATCGGTATTTGCACCATCCGTCACTCTCTGCATAGTTGCCCTTTTTATGGTTACTAAAATATCCGAAAGAGCACGTTCCTTGTCGTTTACAGAGTCAAAAATCTTCGTCTGTGTATCCAAATCCACCTCAGTTGTACCCTTCATCCGGCTTAGCTTATCCGTGATTTTGGTACAGAACAAAGAGGCGATTTCCAACTGTTCCTCTTCGTTTGTCTCCTCCGAGGCCTGCAAAGATGTCATGATTGCGCCGGGATTTGGCACCTCTCCGTCTTCTAATGCCTGTATCAGCCGCTCTGCAGCTTTCCTATATATCCCATCCGAAAAATCATCCACATGGATATAATCTTTAATCTTTGCGTATAAAAAAGGTTCATCCACCAGCCATGTCAATAAGACCTTTTGATTATAGAGTACCGGATCCTCTTTTTTCTTATTCCGTTTGACCTCCGTCTCTTCCTGCCTGCGGACAGTACTTATTTTAGCCTGGGAACTGTTCCCATACGAAGCCACACTGCTGCACATTTCATCGTATCCGAAATGATAAGTCTCACAAACCAGTTCGATAAAAGGCTTAATATCTTCAAACTGATCGGACAGCGTATACATCTTTTCAACCAGCGCCTTCCGAAACTTCAACTTACTTTCGGGACTTTTCAAATCGTATCCCTTTTCCATCATGCGAAGTTCAAACCGGAAACTGTCTTCTGCATTCTGAATTCTTTCTTCAAAAGCTTCGCGACCAAGGTTTTTGATAAATTCATCCGGATCCTTGTAAGGCTCCAAATGCAGAATACGTCCGGTCATACCGTAATTTCTCAGGATATCTATGGCTCGCAGTGCCGCCTTGGTTCCGGCTCCGTCACTGTCGTAGGCCAGAATAATCTGATCTGAATAACGCCTCAAAATGGCAGCCTGTCCACCGGTGAAAGCCGTTCCGAGCGATGCTACCGCCTCCGTAAAACCGGCCTGATGCATGGCAATGACATCCATATATCCTTCGCATAAAATCAGATAGCCCTTTCGGGATGTCCTTGCAAAATTCATACCATACAAATTCCGGCTTTTGTCAAAGACAATGGTCTCCGGAGAATTTAAATATTTCGGTTCGCCTTCTCCAATGACACGCCCACCAAAACCAATGACCTTGTTGTTGATATCCTGTATTGGAAACATGACACGATTCCAGAATTTATCATGCAATCCATACTTTTCATGGAAAGATGCCACCCCGGAATCCACAATTTCGTTATCTGTGTAGCCTTTGGACTTTAAATACAAAACCAGATCATCGCTCTTGACATTTGCATATCCGAGCGCAAATTTTTTCATGGTTTCATCCGATAATTCGCGGTTTTTAAAATATTTCATTCCGACTTCGCCCTGCGGGGCACGAAGCTGAAAGTAAAAATAATTAGCTGCATCTTTATTCAGTTCCATGATGCGGGCCTTTTTATTCATTGCCTTTTTCGCATTTTCATCATACTCTGCCTCAGGTAACTTGATACCGGCTCTTTCGGCAAGCATCTTCATAGCCTCGACAAAGGTATAATTTTCATATTGCATCACAAAGGTAAAAACATTACCTCCTATCCCACATCCAAAGCACTTAAAAATCTGTCGGCTGGGACTTACGGAAAAAGAACCTGTTTTTTCATTATGAAACGGACATAGCCCGACATAGTTGGCTCCCTTTTGCTTGATTCGCACATAGCCGGAAACTACATCGACAATATCGTTTTTTTGTCTGACCTCTTCTACCAGTTCTTCCGGATAATACATCTATATTTCCTCTCATCCATGCCATGTTTTGGGAATAAACAAATTCTCATACATACCGATAGCAAAACGATCGGTCATGGCTCCCACATAATCACAGACAATCTGCTCTTTGGAACTACCGTCGCGATCCATCAAATCCGCTGTTTCGCGAGGAATTTTGTCAAAATGATGCAGATAATAATCATATAGTGCCTCAATCAGCACTTCTGCTTTTCCTTCTTCTCCTTTTGCGACCGGATTCTGATATACCTTTTCAAACATAAACTGTCGCATTTCTTTCATAGCAGCCGCAACCGGCTCCGACATCATGACATCATTTTTTCCTTTGCTGGTTGTAATAATGTCGTGAATAAAACTATCCAACCGTTCCGGAAGCGTATAACCAATGACCGCCCCGATGCTTTTTGGAACATCGCTGTCCTTTAAAATACCGGCGCGAATGGCATCATCCATATCATGATGAATATAAGCAATCTTATCCGACATCCGGACAATTTTTCCTTCCAGTGTGGAAGGCATTCCCGATGTCTGGTGATTTAAAATACCGTCTCTTACTTCATAGGTCAGATTCAAGCCCTGACCCCTCTTTTCTAAAACATCCACCGTACGGACACTTTGTTTATGATGCTCAAATCCCTGTGGTGCCACCCGGTTTAGGGCACGCTCTCCTGCATGTCCAAAAGGCGTATGTCCCAAATCATGTCCAAGTGCAATTGCCTCAACTAAATCTTCGTTTAACGACAAAGCTTTGGCAATGGTTCTTGCATTTTGGGAAACCTCCAGCGTATGCGTCAGTCTGGTACGGTAATGATCCCCGTCCGGTGTTAAAAACACCTGAGTTTTGTCCTTCAATCTCCGGAAGGACTTGCTATGTAAAATGCGGTCTCTGTCCCTTTGAAAAACCGGGCGGATATCGCATGGCTCTTCCGGACGCAATCTTCCTTTACTGTTTTTGCTAAGACACGCATAGGGACTTAGATATTGAACTTCCCATTCCTCTAAATTTTCTCTGATTGTCATGTTTTTTCTCCACATGGTCGGCAACAAAACATTTTCTGTTATAAAAAAAGATAAAGTGAGCATTTTTATGCCCACTTTACATATTCTGCGAAAAAAACATTTTTCCTTTTTTCTTTTTCTGATTATCTTAGATATTTTTTGCTTTTTCGGATTTGGGTTCCCAAATTCGAAAAAATTTAAGCATACTATTTAATTTTGATTCCGGTTTGGATAATCAGCTGATTCTCGGAAAGCTCCGGTACCGGATTCATAATGATTTCCAGTTCGCCGTCACCGTTGATATACGAATATCCCTGCGGTTCAAACGATAAATCCGTCAAATCATAATCATAACGTAAAAACATCTCTCTGAAATCACCGGAATCCTTAATTTTCTGCTTATAATATTCATCAAAAGCTTCTCTGTCCACATCAGAATTTGTCACTTTAAAGTATCCGCCGTTTGCCATATTGTAGGAAACCGTCTCCATCATATCGGTCATTTCTCCAAACCGCAGACTTTTTCCTTCCACCAGATCAAAAGTCAAAGCGTAAGTACGGGTATTGATTTCATCCGAAATCTTCGTTTTTTCTGTAAAAAGAAATGAAATTTTTTCTGTTGTACATAAACCGACTTTATAATCCACATCGTAGGATTCGTATTCTTTTTCATCCTTTTCCGAATCGACAGAAACAATTTCAAAAATCGCCTGATTCCACTCTTTTTGCAATTCTTCATCGGGCATTCCGTCAAACTGCGGATAATAGATTTTAATATCATCCTGCGTATACGCCGTATCCTTCAATCGATATGCCATCGGCTCTTTTTTACCTTCCTCTTCCCCTTGGAAAGCGGAATCCGAAGTTTCATACATCGTCAGTGCTTTATCATAGATGGCATGACTGGTCTCTAATGTTTTTCCTTTGATAGTAATCAAAATATCATCCGCATCATAAGCCGTCAGAAATGTATTAACCAGAGAACCTAATACAATATATTCACCTGCTGTTCCCATCATATTGATATAGTTTGAAAAATCTGCCGAAAGATCCAACGTCAGACTTTTTCCTGACTGAGAAAAATTCAATACCTTGGTATCATATGATACCACATTAACCTTGGCTAACTCGGCAAGCAGATTGTCCGGTGTCAATTGCTTAAGCGACACCTCTGCTGATTCAAATCCGGTTGCCTGCGCATTGGAATAAAAGATGCAAACCGAAACAGTCTCAGGCTTTTGTGTTTCTGCTTCAGGCTGAACTGTCATTGTGTCTGTTGTGGCATCATTATCCGTTGCGGCTATATTACTGCTTTCATTCTGCTGCTCATACTCTGTCAGCGTCTGACCGCCGCATCCTGTAAAGGAAAACATCATTATCACGAAGATACTAAATAACAATAATCTCTTTTTCATCCTAATCTCCTCAACAAAACAGACTTGTGTATCAGTATACCTAAATATACCATGCTTTTTGTATTTTGAGAAGTTGTAAAATTTTCCCCCTTACGGATTCATGCTCCTGGTGTTATTCAATATAAAAAGCGAAGCACACTTTGCTGCCGTTTCGGCTGAAATTCCACGATTTAAAACCATATAACTGGAAGCCCACAGTCCTGCTGTTGCCTCTAAAGAACAATAACAAAAGAAACCGACCAACACATTTTTTGCTCCGGGAAGCCGGATTACTTCCGGCAAAGAAAGAGGTTTTTGTTTTTCCTCTTCCTTTTCTGCCCGGTCGCTCTTTTCTCTCCACAACGGCAAAGTAAAAATCAGCACTGCCGGCATCAAAACACTGATTGCCGTTACCTTTCCGGTTCCCAATTTATGGATAAAGTAGTTGCTAAATAAACTGGAGATAATAGTTCCTCCTGCAATAATGACAGAAATCCCGCCGGCATACGACACCGGCACTCCCAATTGCGGCTGCATACTGGGCCAAGCCGCTCCTAAAATGGAATCCGGCAGCCCCAGACTAATAAATGCCAGATAAATAATCGCTAATAAAATGGAATACATATCCTTATTCCTCCTCCAAAACTTTTGACAAAGCCAGCCTTATCAAAGTTTTCCTTCCAGGTATGATATTACTTCCAATAACGATGGTAAAATGCAACAAGCAAGCTTTTCCATTTCTTCTGTAGGTTCTGCCAAATCAGGAACCATAATCGGTTTCATTCCGGCACGAAATGCCGCACGAATTCCATTGTAAGAATCTTCAATGGCATATGCTTCTGTGGCATCTATCGAAAGGCTCTCACATGCCTTCAAAAAAATATCCGGTTCCGGCTTACTGCGCTCTACCATATCCCCACAGATCACTCTGTCAAAATACGGAAGCAAACCGCCTTCCTCCAATTCTCTCATAACCACTTCTCTTCTTGTGGAAGAAGCTACCGCTGTCGGAATCTGGTTTTCTTTCAAAAAAGTCAGCAGTTCTTTAATCCCTTTCTTTTGTGGCAGTTTACCTCCTGCAGCCCGGCTATGAAAAATGGCTGACATTTCTTTTTTATACGCATCATAAGGGAATGCCTTACCATACCTTTTTTTCATTAACTCTTTCGTCAATGCGGCATTGATACCAAGACACTCAAAACATGCTTCTTCTATATTTTCAATCCCATATTTTTCTGCCACAACCTTCCAGCATTCAATAACCAATCGTTCTGAATCAAAAATGACACCATCCATATCAAATATAACAGCACCGATACCCATTATGTTTCCTACTTTCTTTTACCAATAAACACTCAACAAATAAATGGTCGTCAAAATAAATCCTAAGCAGAACAACATCAGACCAAAGGAAAGGCTTCTGCTGATAACCATTCGGTTTTCGCCTAATTCCAGACGAAGCAATGCCAGTTCGTGAATGAATTCATGGTGCTTATGTTTTTTATCCGGATGTTTACGCTCCAGATAAGCCTCAATGGCATTAAGTAATGTACCCAGATGATAGGTAAACATGGTTCCCTCTGTGGGCTCGAACGGCAATGGTTTATCACGATAAACCGTCTTGCGTAACAATACCACAATTCCGTCGACCAGACTGTCACAAATTCTGGACAAGAACCCTCCCACTGCACAAAGCACGATAATCAGAGGGCGATAGAAATAATTCTCCAGATCTATCCAGGAAGGCCATCTGTTTACATACTCTCTTCCTGTCTCCGCCTTTTTCATCAAAAGCGGACGCACAACCAGACCGTAAAGGATAGCACCAATCACAATGGAAATCAAAGCACCCTTTAAATTTGTAAAACTAAAGTAGTGAATTTTTTCTTCTAACTCACCGGCATGCATCAGGCCGGTTCCGCGGTTTGCAAGAAAATCCATCACGATGCCGGGCAAAAATCCCATGATTGGCAAAAGCACGGCACTAACAGTTAGCGCAATCTTACTAGGTACATTCATATACTGTTTCATTCCGTCAAAGCGCTCCTGCTCTTTGGGGTCTGCATTCTTTTCTACAAAGACCGCTACATAAAGCTTGGTCATATAGGTAACCGTCAATCCACCGCTGATTAAGAAAATCCATTCAATCCATTTCATACCGGTTACCGTAAACAGTCCCACAGCTACACCCTCGGCACAAAGATTGGTATATTCCACGATTGCTTCATGTAAAAGGGTTTTGCTCACATATCCGTTCCAAAGAGGGATGCCTCCAATACCCAGCGCTCCCATGAGGAAAATAAAGTTCAACAACGGTTTCTTTCTGCCAAATCCTCTGATTTCATTTAAATTCAGCTTGTGAATATTCATAAAGATAACACCGGCAGCCATAAACAACACTAACTTGATCAGCGAGTGATTTACCATATGCAAAATAGTTCCTCTTGCAGCCAGCGCATTTTCTTCTCTCAAAAGTCCCTGCATACCGATGCCCACCATGATAAATCCAATCTGGGACATGGATGAGCAGGCAAGGGTTCTTTTCAAATCCACGGAAAACAGTGCTAAGAGCGCACCACCAAACATTGTAACGGTTCCAAGTAACAATATGACTTTTCCCCAGTCTCCGTCTCCATACAATAAGTTACAGCTAACTACCAGCATCCCGAAAATACCGGATTTCGTCAAAATACCGGACAGCAATGCCGATGCCGGCGCGGGTGCAACCGGATGCGCCTTGGGCAGCCAGATATGCAATGGAAATGCACCTGCTTTAGCTCCAAATCCAATCGTAATACATGCCCCTGCCACATAAAGCATGGTCTTATTTTCACATGCTTCTGCCAGTTCCAGCAAAGAGGCAATTTCCAACGTTCCCAGCTCGTGATAGAGCAAAAACAGTCCCATGAGCATGACCATACCGCCGATTACAGCCACCGCAAGATAGGTTTCTGCGGCTCTGAGAGAGCCCTTCTTTTCATCATGAGCAACCCATACATACGAAGTAAAGGACATCATTTCAAAGAAAATAAAGGTCGTATACAAATCTGCAGACAAAAAGACGCCCATGGTTGCCCCAAAGGTCAGCAGCATAAACAGATAATAACGGTTTCTGTTATGATAATGTTTGAAATACTCCTTGGAAAAAATGGTAGTCATCATCCACATCAGTGCCGCAACCAGCGCATAAACGCTGCGGAAACCATCCAAAGTAAAATGCAGCCCAAAGCCTGCAAACTGTTTGATTGTGCACACAAGCGGGCTATCTGCGCAAAAAATTCCGAACAGATACAATACAAGTGCAAACTCACTGACTACGATAAAGTCTGCAAAATAATCTCTGGCTGTTTTACGGAAGCGTCCGATGATATAGGAAATCATTGCTCCCACGATAGGATAAAAGACTAAAAATGCCAAAATAAAATTTGTTTTCATCATTCCACTCTCCTTTCCTAAAACAGCCCGTTTGCAACATTTGTAAAGAGTTCAATCAGAGGCTGCGGATGTAAGCCAAGGACAACCATTCCCACCACAAACAGGGACAACGGAAGGAGCATAACCCAGTTGGGATCCTCCACATCCCGGATGGAATGATAATCAAAATCCTGTTTCGGGAAAAAGGCCCGGATGACTATCGTCAGCATATAAATTGCCGTCAGAATTGCAGATATCAACAAGGCCCCGATACCCACATATGCAAGCACATTTTCGCTCTCCACAGCGGCTTTTGCCAGATTAAATTTGGAAATAAATCCGCAAAGTCCCGGGACACCCATAAGGGCAAAAGCGGAAATTGTAAAAATACCAAAGGTTTTCGGCATCTTACGTCCGAAACCATCCAGCTCATATACATAGCTTCTTCCGGTTTTATACATAACAGCACCTGCGCAGAAGAAAGAACAAATCTTCATAACAGCATGACAGATCATATGTGTCAGTGCTCCAACCAGTCCGAGTGGTGTCATAATCGTTACACCAAACAGAATATAGCTCAAATTGCTAATGGTTGAATACGCCAGTCTACGTTTTAAATGCCTTTCTCTTATCGCCATGGAACAGCCGAATACAATCGTAAAAATCGTAATCGACATGACCGTATACTGTGCCCATGTTCCTTTCAAAAACTCCGTTCCGAAACAATAATAGGTAAGACGCATAATGGCAAAAGCACCTGATTTTACAACAGCAACGGCATGAAGCAAGGCGGTAACCGGAGTCGGTGCCACACCCGCCTTGGGAAGCCAGCTGCAGAACGGACAAATAGCCGCTTTTACACCAAAGCCCATAAAAGCCAGAACATAGATAAACAACAGCAAATTCACACTTCCCGTATAGTTTGCCAAATCTAACACGCCACCATAGACAAAATCCGTTGTACTGCCATAGACAATGATAAAAATCATACCGATAAACGCAAAGGCAGCTCCGCCAAGCGAATAGTATAAATAGGTTCTGGAAGCCAGTACTGCTTCACGTGTTAACGTATGTAGTACAAGCGGTGTTGTTACCAGTGTCAGCAGCTCGTAGAAGAAATACATGGATAAAATATTGGCACTGGTCGCAATTCCTAAAGTGACACCAAAGGTCATGGTATAAAACATAAAAAATATTTTTTCATGCTCTTCATGTTTCATATATTCAAAAGAATATAAGGTCGCCAGAGGCCACAATGCAGAAACCAGTCCCGCAAAAATACATGCCAGTCCGTCAAGATGGAATGTTACGGACAAGTTACCCGTAAACTTTAACAACGTAAAAGCACCGTCAGGCCGGTTAAATAACAAAAGCCAGACTAAAATACTGTTGATGACAACCACGGTTTCGATATAAATCATCATCCATCTTCTGTTTTTAAAGGGCAGAAGCGGGATTAAGACACCTGTAGCAAAGGGGAACAATACGATTATCAATAACATTATTTCATTCATCTTTTCTTCCTCCTTTCTACATCAGTCCGGCTGCAATTGCCTGAATATAAGAAAGCAGCCCATTGGGAAACATACCGATTACAACCGACAATACCGCCAGAATAACCAGAGGAACCGTCATCCATTTACCGGGTTCGCATTTTTCCAATTTATCATAGTCAAAATCATCACCCGGGAAAAATCCCTTGATGGTGACCGGAAGCAAATATCCCGCCGTCAACAAAGCGCTGATCAGTAAGACAATGGGGCCCGCATATTGAAATCCTGCAATACCGGAATCCAGTGCTCCCGTTGCCAGATACCATTTGCTGATAAAGCCGCCTGTCGGAGGAATACCGATCAGACCTAAAGATACAATCGTAAAACACCAGATGGTTAGCGGCATCTTCTTTCCAATACCTTTTAAGTCATTCACATTTGTAATTCCTGTTTGAAAAATAATGGCACCGGCGCAAAGGAATAATGCGCACTTAATAAATGCATGCGCAATCATATGCAGCATGGAACCGGTCAATCCAACCGGATTAAGCAAAGCAATTCCAAACAGAATATAAGAAAGCTGACTGACTGTTGAATAAGCCAGACGTTTTTTCAATACCTTTTCCCTGTACGCTAACATGGAGCCCATAAACACGGTAATTAAAGCAAGTGTCAGGAACAGATACTGCACCCAGGTTCCGCGTATGAAATCTGCGCCAAACAGATAAAAGACAACACGTACAATCGCCAGCACACCCGCTTTGACAATAATACCGGACAAAGCTGCAGATGCCGGAGCCGGTGCTACCGGATGTGCGGTAGGAAGCCATGCGTGTAACGGAAACATACCCGCTTTCACACCAAAGCCTACAAGCATCAGACAGGCAGCTACCAAAAGCAAAGTTTCATGCCCTGCTACCAACTCCATGTTCAGGGTGCCTCCGGCAGTAAACGTAAGCGTCGTCGTATAACGGCATAAGAAAAATAATCCGAATAAAGCCATATAGGCTCCGAAAAAGGAGTAAAACAAATATTTCAAGCCCGCCATAACCGCTTCTTTGGACTGGTTGTGAATGACGAGCGGAAATGATACCAATGTCATAAACTCATAAAAAGCATACATGGTAATGAGGTTACCCGCACAGCCAAGTCCAACCAGTACGCCAAAGGTAACCAGATAAAAACCAAAATATCTTTTTTCATTTTTTTCATGTTTCATATAGGTAAACGAAAAACATCCTGCCAAAATCCATACAATGGACACAATGGCTAAAAACAGTTTTCCGAAACCATCCAGTTTTAAAACAATCGGAACATGTTCCATCAGTTCAAACAGCACAATTTCCGTTTCCTTTGTGGTAAGGGCATTGATCACAAGTGCACCGGTAATCCCTAACACCACTCCCACATATGCAAGGATTTTTTTGCGGTCATCCTTTTTTCTTACAACAAGGAGCGCCGTTCCTGCCAAAACCGGAAATAGAATTGCTAACAATAATGAGACGCTTTCACTCATATCTTCCGTCCCTCCTTATGCAAACATGGAAAGGCCTGAGCGAATCAAATCGACGATTGGCTCCGAACACATACCAAGAACTACGTTGCAGATAATAAAACAGATGCAGACCACAGCATAAGAAACATCCTGTTTCCATGGAATTTTCGGATAATCCGACTTCACAGGCGTATAAATACGTACCACGGTCTTCATAAAATAAATCGCATTCAAAATTGTACTGATTGCCAAAACAATCAAAGTAGGCAGCATTTTGTTAACTCCTACAGAAACACTCGCCTGAGCAAACAAAATCTTGCTGATAAAACCGGAAAACAACGGCACACCTACCATGGACAAAGAACCAACGGTAAAGGTTGCTCCGGCAATCACGTTGCGGTATCCTGCTCCGGTTAAGTCAATAAACTTTTTGCTCTTTCCGGAGGCATCTGTAAGCCCCACAGCCGCAATAAACAGCATACTCTTGGTTGCCGCATGGGAAAAAATATGGAAAATGGACGCAATCATGCCGGCTTCTGTGCCAAGACCAAAGCCCATGTAAATGTAACCAATCTGTGCAACGGATGAAAAAGCAATCATCCTGCGGATATCATTTTCACGAATAGCACTTAACGAACCGAAAATCATACCACAGAGACCGAATACAAAGAGCACGTTAAACAACCGGCTCTCAGCAATGATTTCAAAACCGATGACACGGTAAAAAATCTTAATCAGCAGGAAAATATATCCTTTGGATACCAAACTGGACAAAATCGCCGCACTCGAAGCCGTAGAATATCCATAGGAATCCGGCAGCCACGAATGAAAAGGGAATAAAGCACTTTTAATCGCAAGGCCGACACCCATAAAAATAATTGCCACAACTAACGGAATATGATACTGTCCCGTCTGTGCCAAAATTAACACTTGTTCCTTGATATTACTCATCAACAGATGTCCCGTAATGTCATACAGGATACAAAGTCCAAACAAAAGCAGACCGGAACCGATTAAACTCATCAGCATATAACGCGTCGCTGCTTCCAGCGTATGACCATTTTCACGGATCATAATCAGTCCGCAGGCAGAAATCGTATTAATCTCTACAAATACGTATGCGGTAAACAAGTCATTGGTATAGATCAATGCCAGAAGGGAACTCATCAACAGGTTGATCAACACATAGTAAAGATTTTCCTTAAACGGGTCTACCTCTACAAACAAATGCTTTCTGCCGCCTAATATTGAAAGCAACATAATGACACTGAAAAACAATGCCATCACCGCTTCCAAATTACCAAAACGGATTTCGTTTCCCCAGGGTGCAGAGAAACGTCCCATTTTGTATATGTAGCATTGGTTTGTCACAAACGTAAAATACAGCGTGCAAGCGGACATAACTCCGATGGCGGAAATGACAAAAATATTTAATCTTCTTGCCCATTTTCCATTGAGTGCCGAAGAAATAATGGATGCACACATAGAAAGAATTAAGGAGAAACAGGGAAAATTACGTATGATTTCCATTTTAGATTTCCTCCTTCTTTAGAATCGTGGAAATTTCATCCATATTCAAAGTATGATATCTCTGATACAAACGAATCGTCAAAGAAAGCATCAATGCCGTAACCGATACCGATACAACGATACCCGTTAATACCAGACCACTGGGAATGGGATTGATGTACTTGTTCACATCCTGAACTCCATCCACAACAATTGGTGCCATGCGACCGGCAATATATCCTTTCTCTGCGAGGAATAAATAAGTTCCTGTATCCATGAAATTCAATCCGATGATTTTTTTAATCAGATTTTTTTGTAACAACAGATTGGCAAAGCCTATAGCAAACAGAAGAACTGCAACTGCTTCCCCGTAATTTGCGATTAAACCGTCCAACATCTTACAGTCCTCCTCTTCTGAATAATGCATAGAAGGCATACATCGTACATGCAACCTCGATGCCGACAAAAATGTTCAGCCATAAAATGATTCCGGCAGAAAAAATCATGCCCGGTACGCCCAGGGAAATGTGATTGTTAAAATCATTAGCTCCCATAAACAGATAATAGGTAATCACAACACAATACGTACAAAGTGCCGCAACTTTTACAACCTTGTAAGTTTTCTCATTAAAGAATTTCTGCATTTTGTCAAATCCGTAGGCACTGACATACAAAATCATACCGGCTCCAATCATGGCGCCTCCGGAGAAACCGCCGCCCGGAGAAAGATGTCCGTTCAAAATGACATAGATTCCAAAAATAAAAACAATCGGTACTAACACAAATGCCACATTCTGCAAAATAACATCATTTTTCGGCTCATAAAGACGGTCGTTGAGACTCTTATCCGCACGGATTTTTTCTTCTTCCTTCATTAAAAGAACCATGACACAGGTCGTGGCAATAAAAAGCACACAGGTCTCACCAAACGTATCAAATGCACGGTAATTTAATATCATTCCCGTTACAATATTAACAGCACCTGTATCCTGAATACCGTTTTCGATATAAACCTGCGAAACCTCATTATTAATCGGTCTGTCCACAGTTCCAAACCGTGGTAAAGTTGCTACCATATACAACATAATGCCGGCAAGCACCAGGCAAAACAAAACGGAGCTGACGGAATAGACTTTATTAAAAAAGGCTATCCATTTATTCGTTTCGGTATCATAAACCTTTTCCATGGTCTGCTGCTCTTGTGCCATAATCTCTTCCAGTGTAAGACTATCTTGATAAGGCACACCCGGCTGCATCTCCACTTCATCCAGATAAGGATCCTTAGTGCCTTTCATCCAGCGGAAAAAGTGAAAGGCTTTCGTTTTTGCATACTCTTCATCATTTTTCAGTCTGCTCATCTTTAGTCTCCTTTCTGATTGCTTCAATCTTCTTTAAGGTAACAAAGAAAAGAATACTGGTAACGCCTGCACCTACCGCTGCTTCCGTAATCGCCAAATCCGGCGATTCCAATAAAATCCAGACGATAGACATAATCAGGCTGTAAGACATAAAAACCAAAACCGCATTCAAAAGATTTTTGGTAAAGCTGACTGCCACTGCACAGACAACCAGGAAAAACAATAATATGTACATAAAATAATCCATTATTTCTCCACCTTTCCGTACTGATCCTCTCCCTCATGGGTGGCAACTTCCAATTTGGCAATCAAATGAGAAGAAACCGGAGATGAAAACCATAAAAACACAACAACCAACAACAATTTCAACGTAATCAGATTAAAACCGTTTAAGATCATGAGCCCGATTAAGGACAATCCAATTCCGGATGTATCTCCGGTCGCCGCCGCATGCATGCGGTTTAGCACATAATCCAACTTAAATACGCTGATGATTTCAACGACAAAGAGCACCATTCCTGCCAACAAAAACAAGGTTCCCAAAATAAAACGAATCCATAACAAAATTCCCATTTTAATGCTCCTCCTCTGCGTGATTTTTTTCTTCCAACTCGATTTCAACTGTTTGTGTTTCTTCTATTTGTATTTCTTCTTCCTTATGTACGCCCATGATAACCTTGGACAGAACGATAACTGCAAGGAAGCTGATCATGGCATAAATAATACAAATGTCCACCAGATAACTTTCGTTCATCATAACGGCTAAAATCGCCATAATGGTCATAACCATGGTTCCCATCATGTTTACGGATACCAACCGGTCGGCAACCGTCGGACCCATACATGCCCGAATCAGGCATAAAAACAGCATAATTCCCAGTACAATAAGAACTCCGACAAACAAAAAATGATAAGTTGTTTCCAAAGCCTGAATTCCGCTACTCATCTTTTTTTCCAATCCTTTCCGCTTTTTCTAACATCCGCACGAAAACCGAATCCTCAATTCCTTCTGCAAAATCTTTATCCAGCGCATGAACCACATAGGTATCATCTTCCAAAGACACCGTAATGGTTCCCGGTGTCAGCGTGATGGAATTTGCCAGTAAAACTCGTAACACCGGCGATTTTATTTTTGTACGAAAAGTAACCAAAACCGGCTCTCTCTCATATTTTGACGTAAAAATCATTTTCATCGTATCAAAATTGGCCTTTATAATTTCCCAAATCAATACAAAGAGATATCCGACCATAAAAATAGCATACTGCATCATATGAATATCCTTGCTAAAACTCCAGCCCATAAATTTACAGATAAAAGCATACAGCAATGCTGCCACGAAAATACCGATTATTCCAATTTCTACTGTGAGCTGTCCATTAAAGATGATCCAGCACAAGAAAAACAGTATATACATATGTACTTCCTTCTTTCTTTCTCATTTCCAACTGATTATTTTACACCAAACACTAATAAATCACAAGAAAAACAGCACTCAAAACTTGAATGCCGCTAAAAATAAGGAAACCCCGAATCCGTGCAGGGGGGCTACACGTATATTCGGGGCGGTTGGGAAAGCTATTTTCTTCTGATATCTCCGAAAGACATCATCTTAACATATCCATACAGCAGTGCTGCGACTGCGGCAACGCCTGCTGCCTCAATTAGCAATACCTGAAACGTTTCTTCTAAAAACCATACCATGTTCATGTTTATCCTCCTTTACAACTCTCATATCCTGAGTCTTATCTTTATTGAGATATAACAGCGGAAGTCCGATACATACCATTCCTCCGATGATATTTCCGATGGTTACGGGAAGCAGATTATGGAAAAGAAAACTTACTACATTCAATTCTGCCAGTTGCTCTGCCTGTAAGCCAAATTCTGTCATGGCAGCCTGCAGATAATCCGGATTTAGTTTTGCTAACAATCCGGCTGTAATGTAATACATATTTGCGACACAGTGCTCAAATCCTTCTGTTACAAAAAGGAAAATAATAAAAAATGAAGATAACAGCTTGCCAGTCACATCTTTTGCGCACAGTGCCATCATCACTGCAATACATACCAAAATGTTGCACAAAACACCGGAAATCATTGCCTGTCCAAAATCCAAAGATACTTTTCCAAGTGCCACCTTGATGGTGTAAGCACCCAAAACGTTGTTGGAATAATTCCACTGTCCGCTACCGGCAACCGCCATCGCTGTCACAGCCGCTCCCAGAAAGTTTCCGATAAATACAATAGAAAGAACTTTGATAAGTTGTTTATAATTGTGTTTTTTGGACGCTGTCGCCATAATCATCAGACAGTCTCCGGTAAAAAGCTCTGCTCCCATCATAATAACCATCATCAAGCCTACCGGAAATACAACAGCTGCTGCGAGCTTTGCCAATCCTACATTTCCTACAGAATGAGCTGCGACACTGCTTCCTGCGGCTCCCATGGCAATCATCATGCCTGCAAAGAGTGCTTTGAGTAGCAATTTACCTACCGGCGTATTAACCTTTGTTTCACATCCGGCAATATATTTATTCACTGCGCTTTTTATAGATAAAAAGTTGTCCATGTGTTATTAAACCTCTTATATTATTTTTTTGTTGTTTCTTGTTTTATTAAGTTACTATTTATTTTTTATTTTTCCTTTTTGTTTTTTTCCTTTTTGTTTTTTGCTTTTTTGTTTTTGCCGTTTTGCTGCTCCGGCTCTGTTTTCTATTTCATTACTGTCAGCAATCCGATCATTGTATTTCACATTTTTCGAATTGCGCTGACTTTTGTTTCTGTCTTGTTTACTTCGAGGACAGTCTAGCAAATCTTCTGCCATGGCGGGTAATATAAATTAAAAAAAGTGCCATATGAAAAATCATATGACACTTTCGCATGCAACTTCAACTTTGGAACTATACAGTTTTTTCTGGAAGAGAATATCCAAATCCGACAACTGATAATCTTTCCTATATATTAACACATCCTTGTAAAGATTATCCTCAACCTTACATGCCCGTTGTACCAGATGATATTGTTTCAAATATTTATCCGGTATCGGCGAAACCCACATATAAGTTGTAGGAACCTTTGTCAACAGATCGAACTGACTGCCCCTTTCATAAACATAAATCGTGCGACTGTTCTTTCCCGTATTCTTTTCCTTTGATTTCATCCCGCTTTTTTCATCCGGCATCAGGATATCTCCATGGGTAATCTTTACATACTGTTCCAAATCCTGCTTATTTACAACCTCTTTTTTTGCAAGCGGATGTTTCTCGGACATTACAAGCACATATTCAAACTCCCAAATGGTCTCACCTACCAGCTTATTATTTTCCAATGCTCTTTGGAAATAATCCTCATTGGCTTTGGGGTATCGGATAATCCCCATATGATATCCCCTGTCTGCTACATTGCTGATTGTCTGCAGCGTGTTCGTCTCATTGATGGTAATTTCAATTCCTTCGCTCATATCCAGATTTGCCACAAACTCCGTATAACCGTTCGCAATATAACTTCCCCTCGGTATAGAAAGCTTGAAACGCCTGATTTCTTCTGCATCTCTTTGCGATATCTTCTCCATTTCATCCAACTGCTCAATCATCTTATGCGCATGATACAGAAATTCGCTTCCTTTTTCCGTCACCTTGATTCCACTAGGTGTACGTTTAAAAATCTCATATCCAAGATCCTGTTCCAAATCCCGGATTGCCTTGCTTAAGTTGGGTTGTGCCATATAAAGATTCTGTGCCGCCCGCGTGATGGATCCTGTTTTTTCTATTTCTACCGCATATCGAAAATATTGTGTATTCATGCTGTTCCTCGTTTCTTTCGATTCATTTTTGGTTTTTGGATTTTCTTGATCCTGATTTATTTGGTTTGGGTATATACTTTTTTATATTGCCTCATATAACATACTATACTATCTAAGATTTTCTTTAGAATTATATATCGTTATTTCGTTTATTTTTAATCCCATTTTCTATTGAATATTTTCATTTCTTCTTTTACAGTATTCTCATGGGTGCTCCCATTCACGGTAGGCGGTTAGGCCTTCACCAGAGGGCTTATAACTCTCTGTTTACATAGAAATTCCCAGTTAATCTGGTGGAAATCTTGCTAAAGGAGGGGATGTTAATGTTGACTATTGAAGGTCAGATTGCAGTTATCAGCTTGTGCTTAACCTGTTTCGGACTTGGATATACCATAGGAAACCATAAAACGCAAAATAACCGCCCTGTCCTGAGAAAACAAGCGGTCATTCTTGTGATTATACTTTTTCAATGGACTAACCGTCTATCGGTAGCACCCTTTCTATAAATCATATTAACACCATAAAGCGAATATGTCAAAGAAATTCCTCGTCCATTTCTCTAAGCGCTTCCATGTAATTATCCATCCAGGCAGACATGTTTGCTGCCTTTTCAGAATCCGAATCCGGCCCATCAATATCTTCCGGCCATTCATCGCCCTCTTCGATTTCCTGATGCAAAAGCCATTCTTCAGCCACTTCAAACTGACATAATCTGCCATCGTCACTTTCCAATGTAACAAGTACCAACAATGGTTCGCCCGGCATTCTCTCTTCACAGCCGAAATCAGATTCTTCGATTCTACTTACATACCACATACTATAGTTCCGCTTTCTTTTTTAGATACTTTACAACAAAGCCTTTATCTTCTCCACCAAATCAAAATACTCTTTCATTGTCTCATCATGATGCAGATGAATATACGCTCCATCTTTTTCTTTTGCTGCAAATTCCAACGCTTTTGCACTTTCTGACATATGTACTACTCCGATGGTAAGCGAGGTGGATTTTAACGCATGAGCAACGGTCCGATAATTATCCCAATCCTCCTGTTCAAAAAACTGTTTCAGCTTTTCGGCTTTCTCCATCTTTACGTATTCCTGTAGAATTTCAAAATAAAAATCTACGGAATCCATACAGTACATCTTCCCCGTCTGTACATCCAGTCCCTCAATTTCTTTCAATCTCTCCAGCTGATTCGGATTATTTGCTTTACTCTCGGGCAGTTCTTTGGCAGTTGCTTCCAATGATTGATTTTGTTTATTTTCTTCCGGTTTCTCAGTAGAAATAACTTCCTTGGTAACAGAAACCAGTTCCTTTGGAAGATACTTTATCAACATTTTCATCAATTTTATTTCCTGAACAGGCTTGGACAGATAATCCGTAAAACCGGCTTCAAGATATTCATTCTTTGCCCCAACAATGGCATTTGCAGTCAGCATAATCACAGGTGTATTTTGATTTAACGTTTTCTCTAAAGCATGAAGCTTATTCAGTGTCTCAACTCCATCCATTTCCGGCATCATATGATCTAAGAAAACCATATGATATTGGTTCTTTTTCATATACTCCAAACATTCCACGCCACTGCCTGCAGTATCAATCTGCATTTTGGTCTCTTTCAAAATGCCTTTGATAACCTTGAGATTCATCTCGACATCATCCACAATCAATATTTTTGCCTGTGGAGCTATAAAAGAAATAATATCTTTGTGAGACGAAACCTGGGCTTTGCCATAGGCCTGTGAAAAATCACCGACGGGATTAGAATTCATTACCTTTTGAGGAATTTTTACCGTAAAGCGGGTGCCTTTTCCATATGTACTTTCTACTGTAATCATACCCTCCATCAGTTCCACCAGATTTTTGGTGAGTCGCAAGCCCAAACCGGTCCCCTGAATATTGCGGTTTCGTTTCTCTTCAATACGCGTGAATTCTTCAAACAGTTTTCCAAATCCTCTTCTTTGATACCAATTCCCGTATCCTCTATGGATATGACAAGCTGAAGCATTTTGTCAGTAATCGGCTCAAAATCCACACCAAAGCAAATTTTGCCCTCTTTTGTGTATTTCACGGAATTTGACAATATATTATTAACAACCTGTTTTATGCGGATTTCATCACCGTACAACTGCGACGGAAGCTTTTCATTCACATGAATTTCCAAATCAACCGGTTTATTTTCCAGTTTAACTTTTGACAGATTGTAGACAAAACAAACAAAACAATAAGCCTCGCCCCGACGATCTCTCGCAACCGAAAAATTCAACGAACAGCAAATTTCATCTTTTACGGATTTCAATTCTGCCACACCCTGATCATTTTGTAAAAGCGAATTCCATAACGTTGTTGTTTCCGTTTCCGAGCATTGAAATAATTGCGATAAAGACTGTTTTTCTATTTTCTCAATTTCCAAAAGCTTTTTGCCAAAATCATTTGAAAGAACCAGTCTGAAATCATCATCAAAAATCAGAATTGCCGTGTTGGCAGACTGAAATATATATTGGCTTAAGTTGTTGACTGTAATGCTAAATTCATTATATTTTTCAGCCCAAAACCATATAATCATGTAAGTTAAAAACATTCCATAAGCAGAGCTTGGAAAGGAAGGTTTTCCAAAAAGAGGCAAAACGGTATCCGGAATTATAAATATCAAAATAGCAATATTGGAAAAAAACATCGCCCTAATAAAACGAAACCTGCGAGACTTTCTTTCTTTTCGTACCCAAATAATTGCAATTGTAATCATTGAAACTGCAATAAAAATCAGGAAGCATTGATGTACCGTTCTTCCAACTCCCATATATGAATAGTAGCACATTCTTCCGTTAATTCGTTCAAAGGAATGAACGTCAGGTATAAAAAAAGCTAAATCAACTATGGCTAAAATGATAAATACCACTTCGTATGTATAATAAAGCCACTTGGGTAAAGACGTCATATAGGCTACCATGAGAGCTTCTGTCATCATAAATCCCACTACGCCTATCAGACCGATTGCACGGAAAACATAGGCAGCTTTTACCGTTTCCGTAAATCCCATAATGCCAAACCCACCACTCCATAAAGCACCGAAGATACCCATGATGAGCATATAATAACGAAGTTTTCCTGCGGCTTTTTCTCTCATAAAATAGCTTATTCCACATATGATAATTACTGTACTAAAAATGACAGCAATACAGTTGATGAATATGCCCATTCACATTCCCCTTTCCGAACATCTGTCATACTTTATCTGTAATAAAGTGTACGCAACCTGATAAAAAAGTCAACAAAAGTAAAACAAAGAATAGACAAAATTAAACTTCTTCTTTGCTATATGTATATTGTTTATGATATACTTTTTCCAAAAAGTTTCTAAAACAATATGAAATTCAAAAAAGAGGCCGGGGCAGACTTATGAAAAAAAACATCAACCGCTATAAACTGTTTCTACTAATATTGTTTCCGATTACTGCAATGCTCCTTGTTATCTCCATAGTTCTAATTATCAAAGGAAATTATCTGGCAGTATTGCGACAGACTGTAAATCATGAACCCTATCGCTACGAAAACAATGCTTCCTATGTTCAACGAAAAACGCAATTCGAAGTGCTTCCTTCCCGTGAAACAGACATTGTCTTTTTAGGCGATTCCATTACAGCCCGCTTTGAATGGCAGGAGTATTATTCCGATCTAGTCGTTTCTAACAGGGGAATCGATTCAGATGTATGCGAGGGTGCCTTAAACCGACTGGATACCGTCATTAATCAAAATCCGGATAAAACATTTATTATGCTTGGAATCAATGATATCAGACAGCAAATCCCACAGGATGTCACAATCGAATATTATGAGCAGATAATCAAGACCCTAAAACAAGTTTTGCCGGACTGCGAAATATACATACAATCCGTTCTGCCGGTTCATCACTCCACCGGAATAGACAATTCCCGTGTACAGGAATTAAACCAAAAAATAAAAGAGTTAGCAGACGCAAACTCTCTTACCTATATTGATTTATACAGTATACTTGTTTCAGCAGACAATGATTTTACCTATACCATGGATGGCGTTCATCCCACGGGAGAAGGCTATCAAATTTGGTTAGAACAAATCAATGGCTATGTGTATGAATAACACATAGCCATTTTTATTACTTTTCATTTCCCAAAAGATATTTGTATAACCCTTTTCTTCAAAGAACCAAACAATTTTCAATTCAAAATTGTCGAACAATCATTGCTTCACGCTCTGCACCTGTACCAATGAATTTTACAGGGACACCGATATAATCTTCGATGAAACGGATATAGTCCTGTGCGTCTTTGGGTAACTCTTCAAAAGTCTTGCAACCGGAAATATCAGACCAGCCGCCTTTTAACTCTTTGTATACCGGTTTCGCATTTTCCAAAACATCCAAATTTGTTGTGAAATCTTCGGTCTCTTCGCCATTGACATCATATGCAACACAAACTTTGATCGTATCGAATGCGCCGATGGTATCTAAGTGATTCACAGAAAGTGCTGTCAGACCGTTGACACGCTTACCATATTTTAAGGTCACAAGGTCTAACCATCCGCAACGGCGAGGTCTTCCTGTTGTTGTGCCGTATTCATGACCCAGCTCACGAATACGATCACCGGTTGCATCCTTAAGCTCTGTAACATACGGTCCCTCACCAACACGGCTTGAGTAAGCCTTGATAACGCCATACACATTGCCGATATCAGAAGCACTAAGACCGGTACCTGTTAAAATACCACCAATCGTCGGATTGGAAGATGTCACATAGGGATAAGAACCAAAGTCAATATCAAGAAGTGTTGCCTGAGCACCTTCCACAACGACTTTTTTATCTTCCTCTAATGCCTTATGAAGAAGTGTAATGGTATCACATACATAAATCTTTAAGGTATCCGCATAGCCCTGGTATGTTTTGTACATTTCTTCAAAATCAAGCTGTTCATCCCAGTTGGTTTCCGGATCGTAATATTTTAAAAGGCCAAGACGAACATCTGTCAACTCTTTTAACCGTTCTTTGAAATCGGGCGCATATAAATCTTCCATACGAAGACCGCTTCTTTCAAATTTATCACAGTATGTAGGTCCAATACCTTTTCCTGTTGTACCAATCTTTTTCGTTTTTCTTGCTTTTTCAAGAGCAAGGTCTAACATACGATGATAAGGGAAAATCACATGAGCCTTATCACTAATCTTTAAGTATTTGTCAACATCATAACCATGATCTTTTAAATTGTTAATCTCTGTAATCAGCACTTCCGGATTTAGAACAACACCATTACCGATCACGCCTACGGTGTGTCCTGATAAAAGACCTGACGGAATTAAGTGCATGGCATACTTTACATCATTTACTTTGATGGTATGACCGGCATTGTCACCACCTGTTGCACGTACCGCAACTTCAGCTTCTGTTGCAAGATAGTCAATGACCTTTCCTTTTCCTTCATCACCATAAAAACAGCCAATTACTACATCAACTTTTGACATTTTAATCTATTCCTCCAATACTAGAAACAATATCTTACGAAATGATTATATCCTATTATTGGACATAATGAAAATTGTTATTTGTTATATATGTCATAAGTTTTAGTTATAACTGAATGTTATGTATTCCTCATCCTACTCTTTAACTTCAACTCCCATTGCAACAAGAGCCTGCACCGCAATTGCCCGATCAGAAATACCAACACGCATTAACTGCTCAACGGTTATATATCCTTCCCGAATTCTAATGACTGCCTCAGCAAACATATTTGCCGTATCCATCCGGACATTATCAACATTTATTCTATTACCATTCTGCATTGATGCTGACACCGAACTCTGACGTACAGCTCCCGCCAGCATCGTAAAGCTTTCCCTCAGGGCTGCATTTTGCGCTTCTAAAGTATCCGCAATACGTTTTACATTTCTGGGGATTGAATACATAAAAGAATAAATAATGGCTGCTGCAAGAAACAAAATAATTCCCATTATTAAAATTCCGGATGAACCTGTTCCCATGTAACCATTCATAATCACTACCTCCTTGTCTTAATCTTTCGACGCTTATTAGTTTTTGGCACTTCCAATTTTAGCAAAAGAAAAGTCCGATAAGCAGTACTCATCCAGTACAACTCTACGGACTTTACATTCAAACAATTGATTGCCGCATTCATTTCTTCTTCCCGGGCATCATATAAAAGGGCATATTCCCAATCGCTCTTTTGCTTCCTCTTCCGTGATGTTCATATTTTCCATCAGATTGTTTATTAATTTCTGTTTTGTCTCAGCCATTCCACGTTGCATTCCACGTTGCTCTCCAATCTCTACTCCCTTATCAAACATCTCATCCATTTTCATTTCCAACGTCATATGGTTTTCCCTCCACTCATCATCACAACGGATCTGTTCAACCCTGTTTTGCAAATTGAATGTAAATTCATCTGTCGGTTCTCCGGTCTTAAAGTAATCCAATAGCTTTATTGTATCTGCTGCTACGCCATCCCGGTTTCCACCGATGTAAACAAAATAGGTTTTCCTCTTATCCTTTAACCTGATATCCGTATTTTCCCTGCATATTGTCTCAAACGTATATATACTGCGGTTTTCATCAAACGGATCAAAACCACATACAAATATCACGATAGATTCTTTTAAATTTTTGTATTTCTTCCCTTTTCTAATCTGATAGGTATCCATCTCACTATGGTAATACCTGCTACGTAAATCCAGTTCCTTTGTATCCAATAACTGCATTTCAATATCATAGGAATTGCCCTGATCATCCCGTACATAAACATCCAGTCGGATTCCCTTACCATCTTTCCGGTTTCGGATACTTTGCTGAGGTGTTACAATCCTGATTTCCAGAATGCGGATTTGTAGGATACGTTGCAAAAATTCCTTACAGTCTTCCTTATAACTGAACACGGTTCCAAACATAAAATCATCTGTAATCTGAATATTTTCATAATCCTGCTGACTACAATAATTTTCGCGTTGCTTCTGATAGCGTTGCTGCCTGTTGCCCGATTTCTTGCTACGTTGGTTTTTGCGGCATTGTTTCCTGTTGCATTTTTTCTTTTGTCTTTTTGCCATAAAAGGTCTCCTTTCTTTGCAGGAGCATGTATGGCAAAAGAAGTT
>JAEDFR010000133.1 GCA_016297945.1 Lachnospiraceae bacterium
TCCTGATAAATATTTTGAGCACTGTTGTCTTCCACAGAGAATTCGGCTGTGTAATCACGTAAATAGAAACGTCGATGCGTTAACAAACTGATTAACAGTAATAGACGAAAAGCTGTGGTCTGAGTCACCTCGTACCAGTCAAAGCTGTAAAACAATAGATACAGATCCACAGTGCCTTTTCAAAATATATCAGAGATGGAAATAAATACCCAGTGCTAACTGGGAGAAAGGAAAAATCCAATTACCATCTAAGATAATTGGATTATACGTTATAGTATGAAAAAAAGCACTGATGTAAAACTAAACATTCGATGGAAACTGATGATTTATTCATTGATTCCCCTGATTGCAACATGTGTTGAACTCTGTATTGGAATCAGACTGTTTTTTGGAAAAGAAATTTTATCTACAGTAAAGATGCCGATATTGATTATTTTTATTGTTAATTCTGTTATTATGCTTTTTGTCATGCAGTCATTTGCATGGAGACTGGGAAATTCCATTGACCGTATTATTCAGACATTGGACAGAGCAGGCAATGGTGATTTGACGGCTGAACTTGGCAAACAGGATTTGGAACGCAAAGATGAAATCGCGGTTTTGGCGAGCCATGCCAATAATGTTATTGATCAGTTAAAAGATGTCATTGGACAGGTTGGAAATACTTCTGACGTTATTGAAGATTCAACTGCAAGACTGGATAAGATGGCTGAGCAGACCAGCAATGCATCTGAAGATGTTGCAAGAAGCATGGGCGATATGGCAAACGGAGCGACTGCACAGGCTGCCGAGACACAGGCAGTATCCGATGCGATTAACCGTATTGGAGAAGGAATTGAAGAGACCGGCAATGCCGTTGCCAAGCTGATTGCGAATGCTGATCAAATGAAAGCAGCAGGTCAGGAAGGTGTTGATTCCGTCGGCGAATTAAAGACGATTTCCGAAAAAGTAAAAGCACAGATTGCTGTTATTTATGAACAGACCAATACTACCAACGAATCTGCGCAGGAAATACATAAAGCTACCGAACTGATTTCATCCATTGCAAATGAGACCAACCTCTTGGCTTTAAACGCTTCTATCGAGGCTGCCAGAGCCGGTGAAAGCGGAAGAGGTTTTGCAGTCGTAGCGGAACAGATTAAAAATCTTGCAGAGCAGTCCAATCAGTCAGCTAAGACAATTGAAGCAATTATCAATAATTTACTTGCAGATACCGAGCAGGCTGTTAAGACTATGAATACGGTTGATGCTATTATCGGTTTTCAGGCTGATAAGGTTGAAATGACCAAGAGAGTATTTGATAAAGTGAATCATGGACTGATTGTTACCATGGAAGGTGTGGAAAGTATCGCGCAGAGCACCAAAAATCTGGATGTTGCAAAAGGTCAGGTTATGGTATCGGTTGAAAGTCTTTCTGCTATTGCAGAACAGAATGCGGCATCCACAGAGGAAACTGCAGCAAGTGCCGAAGAGCTGGCTGCTACTATCGGTGAGATTAAAAATGCTACCAGCAGATTAAATCAGGTTGCTGATGATTTAACAACCCAGACCAACCGTTTTCAGATTTATATTTAGGATAAGATTTTCAGACAGTCCACGCGATTTGTGCATGGGCTGTCTTTTTTATTTGGTAAATGCCATCACTGAGCATGATTGGATGAGATGTGAGCAGAAAATAAGCCAAGTGGATTTATGTATGCGATGTGGACTTGGCAATGAGCTGAGCGGATTTATGCATGCGATGCGAGTTGATAAAATATGTATAAGGAGGATATGATGTTATGACAGAGTTGGAACAACTGCAAAAAATGATTGATGAAAGTAATTCTATTGTATTTTTTGGCGGGGCGGGAGTATCTACCGAAAGCGGCATTCCGGATTTTCGAAGTGTGGATGGTCTGTATCACCAGAAATACGATTATCCTCCGGAAACGATATTGAGCCATACCTTTTACCGGCAAAAGACGTCAGAGTTTTATCGGTTTTATCGGGACAAAATGCTCTGTCTGTCTGCAAAGCCAAATGCGGCGCACTTAAAACTGGCTGAATTGGAGAAGGCAGGCAAATTAAAAGCCGTCGTGACACAGAATATTGATGGGCTTCATCAGGCAGCCGGCAGTAAAACGGTATATGAACTTCACGGAAGTGTTTTGCGCAATTACTGTGAATCCTGTGGGAAGTTTTATGATGCGCAGTATATTTTGGATTCAGAGGATGTTCCCAGGTGTGAGTGCGGAGGATTTATCAAGCCGGATGTTGTGTTATATGAAGAAGGTTTGGACAATACCGTTATGACCAATGCCATCCGTGCCATAGCATCTGCCGATATGCTGATTATCGGAGGAACTTCTTTAGTTGTTTATCCGGCAGCAGGATTAATTGACTATTACAAAGGAAACAAGCTGGTCGTAATCAATAAGGCACCAACCTCCAGAGACAGCATGGCAGATTTGGTAATCAGCGGGCCGATTGGAGAGATTTTTTCACAGATTACGGTAGGATAAAAGAAATTGGCGAAAAAAGCTGTTTTCATAAATATTTGAGCTGAGTTGTAATTAAAAATATCGGAATGGAGATTCCTATGGAATATCAGATTGGAGATATTGTTACCTTAAAAAAAGCACACCCCTGCGGAAGCAAGCAATGGGAAGTATTGCGTGTGGGGGCTGATTTTCGATTAAAATGTGCCGGTTGTGGACATCAGTTGATGATGCCACGGGTGCAGGTTGAAAAAAATACAAAAGAAATTTGCAAAAACACTTGAAATTTGCGAAGATAGATGGTATCATTCATGTTTGTGATATATTATTCCTTGCTCTTTATTAAAAGTTAAAGGGCCAGAGACCAAAAGGAGGTAACAAGCATGAACAAATATGAATTAGCCGTTATTGTTAGTGCTAAAATCGAAGACCATGAAAGAGCTGCAACGATTGAAAAAGTTAAAGGCTATATCGAGAGATTCGATGGAACTATCACAAATGTTGATGAATGGGGCAAGAAAAAACTTGCATATGACATTCAGAAGATGAGTGAAGCATTCTATTATTTCATCCAGTTCGATGCTGATGCAACAGTTCCTTACGACGTTGAAAACCATGTACGTCTTATGGAAAATGTCATCAGATTCTTATGCGTAAGACAAGACGAGGCATAATAGAAAGTAGGAAAAAATATGAATAAAGTTATTCTAATGGGACGTTTAACAAGAGATCCTGAAGTGAGATATTCACAGGGGGAACAGCCGCTGGCAATTGCCAGATATTCCATTGCAGTAGATCGCAGAGGTCGTAACAGTCAGGATGGACAGACTGCAGATTTTATCAACTGTGTTGCTTTTGGAAGACAGGGCGAATTTGCAGAGAAATATCTGCATAAAGGAACCAAAATTGCTCTTGCCGGTAGAATTCAGACCGGAAGTTATACCAACAAAGATGGTGTTAAGGTCTATACCACAGAAGTTGTTGTGGAAGAGCAGGAATTTGCCGAAAGTAAGAATGCACAGGGTGGTTCTGATAATGGTGGCTATGTACCCGCTCAGAGCAATGCTGCTCCGATAGAAGCAGGTGCTGGATTTATCAACATTCCCGAAGGTATCGAGGAATTGCCGTTCAATTAGAGAATTAGAATGGAGGCAAAGATATGGCTTTTAATAAGACAGACAAATCCGATTCTCCTATGAAGAGAAGAGGCGGAATCCGTAGAAGAAAAAAAGTTTGTGTATTCTGCGGAAAAGATAATGTGATCGATTACAAAGATACAGCAAAATTAAGAAAATATGTTTCTGAAAGAGGAAAAATTCTTCCTCGCAGAATCACAGGAAACTGTGCAAAGCATCAGAGAGCTTTAACAGCAGCTATTAAACGAGCTCGCCACGTTGCTCTCATGCCTTATGTTCAGGACTAAAGTGAAAGCATAATATGGAAACACTCTCTAATCGTATTTAGGGAGTGTTTTTTTATGTGGGAAGAATACTTTCGGAAACTACCATATATAGTATGTGCAAAAATTTCAGTTTAATGGTATACTATCTTTGTATGTAATAATAGGTGTTAGTATCAGATACTGCTAATCACCGGCAATTTTATAAATGTGTTTGATGGCTGCCGTGCATAGTTTTATGATGGCAGAATGAGGCAATGCTAAATGGACAAAAATCTTAAGTTTAAAGGAAGGTTGCGCTTATATTTCCAGATGCCTTTAGTATTTGGAGTTTTGCTTGCAATCACAGATATTATTACTTATACTCTGGATGTTACCGCCGGTATTTTGATGTCAGGTTTTACCCTGATTTATCTGATTGTGTTTTTGTTAATGGAGCACTTTAACAGACCGGTTGTCATGAATGAATTAGTAAGCTTTGCAACGCAATACGGACAGATTCAGAAACGACTGTTGCGAGATCTGGAAATGCCAAATGCATTACTGGATGAAAGCGGAAAGATTATATGGGCTAACCGTGCATTTATTCAGATCATTGAAAAGTCCAAGGTTGAAAATAAGACGATATATTCCTTTTTTCCGACCTTATCGAAAGACAAATTTCCCAACAAGGAAAATGATGAGGCTGAGGTGGATTTTCAATATGAAGACCGGGATTTTCATGCCAAAATGAAAAAGATTCCCTTGGATGAGATGGTACAAAACAGTGATATTTTCACATCTGAAGGAGTATATGAAGGATATCTGATTGCATTGTATCTGTTTGATCAGACTGCACTAAAGTTAGCATTAACAGAAATCGATAATCAGAGTCTTGCTGTCGGACTTTTGTATTTTGATAATTATGAAGAAGCTCTTGACAGTGTGGAAGAGGTGCGCAGATCACTTTTGACAGCATTGATAGAGAGACGTGTAAATAAATATTTTGCATCTTTGGACGGAATTGTACGCAAGATGGAAAAAGACAAATTCTTTTTCATCATTCGCAAGCAGTCGCTTTCGATGTTGCAGGAAAATCGTTTTGATTTACTTGAAGAAGTTAAGACGGTTAATATTGGAAATGAAATGTCGGTTACCTTGAGTATCGGTGTTGGTGTTGGAGGTCTTTCCTATGCACAGAACTATGAATATGCTCGAACGGCCATTGACCTCGCATTGGGACGTGGCGGTGATCAGGCTGTTGTCAAGACGAAAGATGGTGTAAGCTACTATGGTGGAAAGAGTCAGCGTGTCGAAAAGAACACCCGTGTAAAAG
>JAEDFR010000134.1 GCA_016297945.1 Lachnospiraceae bacterium
ACTTTTTTACAAATTCCACCGTCTGCTGCGGAATATTGACCTGCCGTGTGATATACCCTGCATTAAGCCATCCAAAAGCAAACGACTGCGATTCAGAATTTGACCACTGTGCAGGATAAGTATATGCTGAGTCAGACAACCTAAAGCCGATAATCTTTTCTATTTCTGAAAAAGTCATCTTCAGCTCATCCATGCCGCATTTCTCCAAATATGCTGTTAATGCTATGAACTTATCACCTTTTGGCATCCCTTGTACCTCCAACAAAATATTATACCGACTTAACACAATCCAGTTTCAAATCCAAGGCGTAGTTCGCTTAGTTGACTCATAGTTTATCGGCTCCGTGCGTATTTTTGTTTAAATTATAGTATAATTGTGTGAATTGTTCCAGAGTTATCTTGGGGATGTGAACTCTTCTGCCCGAAACTCCAAAAATTCTACTGGATCATTTTCACCAACATGGCGCACAAAAGTGACAGAGAACTCATTTATGAATTCTCTGCCTGCTTCCTCACTGCTTTTTCAATTTTGATAAAAGTCCATGCTGATCTCTCGGATTTCCTTCTCCCATCTGTGCACGCGGAAAAGGAATCATTTAAAATCCATATCAAATGCCGGTGCCATTCCTTCAATCTCACCTCTACTGAGGCCATATTTCTTAGCCAGCGCTCTCCAATTATTCTCAATTACACTCTTTATCTCTTTCAATTGCTCATTCGCCTGTTTTTTCGTCAGACCAAAGAGCGGTGCAACGGATAAAACCAGTTCAAAATCGATCAAATTGCTGTATTCATCCACATTCAATGACAATACATCCCCATCGGCATTTGGATTTACATCGTAAAGTGGGGACAAATGCCATCCTTCACCTGTAAGAATGAAACCATGATTTCTCAAATGATCGTCAGTATTAGATACTGCCATATTAAATACAATACGTTTCCACAATTCGCGCAAATCCTTTTGGGGCATAGCTCCATGCTTCCGTATCAATGATACAATATCAAGATAGCTGGAACCATCTGCTGCATTCGCGCCATCATTCTTGCCTAATAAAGTCATTGCAGATGCGAAATGAATCCTTTGTTCTCCATTTCGATCAAAACGTTTTGTCAAAAACGTACTTCCTGTTTTTGAAAAATGCTCCAACTTTGCTTCTGGTACATCAAGTCCGTACATAACAGCGAGATCATGAACGACCATCTCCCAGGCTCCTACGTTGATGTCATCATGTTTGGAAGGAAATTTCGCTATCCACAATGAACCATCCGGAGCCGACACCGATGCTTTCGGTCTTGCTCCCCCCAACGATGATCCAGGTGCCAATAATTGTTTCAGCCATTTTTCTTCCATTCCATCTTCATTTTTTTCAAAAGCTAACGAAGCTGATTCAAGCTTACGAAGTGTAGTCCATGGTGGAGTTGCCAGTTCTTTATCGTCTGACAAAAAAGGACCGTCTTTCATCACAGAGAATCTTAATCCTCCCATTCTCGTTTCATCGTAAACCCCAAGAAGAAAATCCACATCTGTAAGACGTCTTGGCTTTCTTTCTTCTTTCTTTGCATTGATAGCTTCTCGACGTTTCATCAATAAACGTCCCCATCTGTCCGGACAAGAATCTGCAAAGATTCCAAACATACACTTGTCCAGCGGAGTATACTGACGTCCTTTATACAACATTAAATCCGGATCAAAAACAAGACTCGCATCCGCATTTTCAATCCAAGTATCATCGTATGCAAAAGAAATCACTTCTCTGCCTTTACCGCCCTCAACATGAATAGTTCCTATTATCTCTGGAGCAGGAACATCCCAGTCCTTATATACATAGATGATTTTTGCATCTTCCATTTTTACTTACCTCTTTTCGCTCTGCCACGAGTCTGAATATTAAGATCCTGAAGCTTTCTTCCAAATACATCATCTTTCGCAATCAATTCAAAATCTTTATCCATTCCGCCGAGCGCATGTAATACTGCCGCATATGTTCCTATAGACACCGTAGGTGTACCTTTTTCTACAGCCCATAATGTTGCGCGACTAATTCCTGCCCTTTCTGCAACCAGCTCCGTCGCAAGGTTTCTTCTTAATCTGGCCATTTTAATCTGTTCACCCATTATTTCTAATGTTCTCTGTGTTTCCGGCATTACTATCACTGTTCTTTTACTCATATTATTTGCTCCTTATGTTTAATATAATAAACTTCTCACATGAAAATGTCAAATTAATTAAACATAGCAAGATAATTCTTAACAGATAAAATCGGTTTGCATCATTTCTATAGTATGATGATCCTCCAATCGGTTTCTCCTGTTCTCACTTGACGCTACATATATAATAATACAGCAAGAACAAGAAATTATTCATTTTTAATAACACATTCAAGCAACAACCGTTCTTTTGCATAGATCTTACGTATTCTATCGCTGATTTCCTCTAGCAGAGCTGTGCGCCGGCCAAAAACATAATTTTGTGTTAACGTCTGCAAAAGGTTGCATATTTTTTATTCTATTTTTGTTCCATAAAAATGTCCTCCAAGATATAAATCAAGCCGCAGCTTTCGCCACGGCTCCTTACTATTTGCCCACATTACAGCCATGAGGATAATCCCCAGCCAACCGACTCAACGCTTAAACCTTCATCATGGATTTCAACACATTTCTATGTCTACACGAAAGTTTCAACTTCACCAAAAACCATTCAAGCACAAAAGTATTGACGATTCACCTTTGACGGTTCAACAAAAACACAAAACAGTTAAATTGGCGATGTTCTCTTTATCATCACTAAACCAACCTCTTGCAAAGGCAGGATTCGAACCTGCGACTTCATGGTTATGAGCCATGTGCGCTATCCACTGCGCCACTTTTAAAGTCAGCACCCCAATTTAATCAGAATTGGTATGTTTTCTATTTGTAACGTAACCCTGTTACGGGGAGCCGGATCTGAGATTTTCGTAATGCGGGCAATATCTACTATCCTATTTCAACAAAGGTAGTTGCATTGGACACCTTTATCTGTGTGTCCAGTTCTGTCAGAAGAGTGTTTCGTTTTTCTTCCAAGGCCTCCATCTTCTTTTTCACATCCAGAGGATCCACAAGCTCCGTGGTATTTTCTTTCACATATGCATCCACAACACCCAACGGCTTTTCATCCCTGGTTTTACTGTCTTTTCCCAGAATGCTCATCCGCATATTTTCCGCAGTTGATTGTAACTGGCTGTTCTTCATATCACAGAAGCGGACCCGCTCACTGTATTCACTGCACAATTTGTCCTGAAGCTTTCCTTCAAAGTCTGCCTCGCCTTCATAAGCGCCCAGGCCGCGAAGTCTGCTTCTCAGGGAAATGGCACCGGCAACAGTGAACTCTCCATAGGAAGTGGTTATCTTTGTCCGGGCGTTTGAATCCACGATTGCAGCATCGATCTTCTGAAACCGATCAATCAAATCAACGATCTGTTGATAGGCTGACTCCGCCTCCTTAGCATATTCCTCTTTGCCAATACGCTTTGCATACACCTTGTCTTCATTCGGCTTAATGGTATCGACAAAGCTTGCTTTTGCTATCTTATCTGCAATTTTCTTTACCAACAGGTCTCTTTCATCCAACGCCTGTGTCACTAACATTTTCTCGCTCATAAAAATCCTCCCGTAAAGTATTGTCTCTAAGGACAATTCTACGGGAGAATATGCATTTTGTCATTGAACTTGTAGTTTAATAGTTTTTCCACTCCTGTTTATCCTTTTTTCTGTTATACGCTTTACCATTTGGTACTGTCCTGGTCACCGGATTCAAGCCACCCCAGGTTTGGCGTAAACTGGAGTAATATTCTTTCCTGGCTTTTTTACTGCGTTTATCCATCGACACATATTTTTTCATCCTGCCGCTTTCCTTTCATTTTCACAGGCCTCTGTTAATGCTGCACAGATTTCGGGATAATCGGTATGCCCGCACAGAAGCATTTTGTTTTCCATCTGCTGCAAGGCATTCTCAAATCTTTCGGTATCTTTTTTCCATACTTTGCAAAATACAATGCAATATGGAGATCTCTCCTTCACCATTTCGCCCTTAAATCTCACGGGAATATTCTCAGCCGCAAACAGGGCATCCGCCAGATAGTCCTTATGATCCACATACGCATAGCAGGCTGAAAAAAGCGAAAAACTTCTGAACTTCCAATAGTTTGTCATACGTTCCCTCCTTTTGCCATGAGTATACGTTAGCGCCGTAAGCTTGTCATTATACCGCTGGTTTAATATATTTCCCTTTAAATGAACAATATCCCCGTCTACGACGAGGATATCTTCTATGCTGGTATGTAATACTTTGCTTAAAATGATGAAGTTGTCCAGACTCGGCAATGATTTTCCGGACAGCCATTTATATATGGCCTGCGGATTCTCAAATCCCATAACATCCTGGATATCCCTCACGGAATAGCCGTTTTCCTGGAGGAGTTTTCTGATCTGTTTGCCGGTTTCTTTTTGCCGAATGGATAAATACATTGGTTTCATCTCGCACCTCCTTATTCATCGCCCATCCCGAAGCACCTTTTCATCTTACTGCTTTTGCTGATAATCCATGCAGATTTACGCTTACATTACATTATATACGCTGTATGGTGAGATGTCATTAAACTATTGGTTTAATATGACAGCAGATCAATTATCCCAAAAATCTATCTATTCTTCTCCATAATATCCATTATCACTTTTTTCTGCCCATTTCATATACATTTCTTTATAATTATCTTTAATAAAATCGCGAATAATTCTTATTTCTCTCTCCGACAATTGACCTGAACTTTCTACCGTAGTTTCCCCATTTCTCTTAACAAAAAACTTACCTGAACCTGCTTCTGTAAGCCTGCGATCACTGGCATGTACATGCATAGCTTCAATCACACAATGGGAAGTAAAATACAAATAATACCCACATACTTTGTATTCATAATATTTTGGCATTTGTCATACCTCCATAAATTTGCGATTTCGCCGATAATATTCTAATACAATATCCAATTCAACATCATCCATGCTTGTTTCTAATACTTCTCCTTCCGCACTCAATACAGCTGCTTTCCCTGTACGATTCAAGTTTAACACTTTCACATTTTTTCCGTCCTTTGTAAATGCATATCCATTTACAA
>JAEDFR010000135.1 GCA_016297945.1 Lachnospiraceae bacterium
AAAGTTGCGAATAATAAAAAGTGAGAAACGATGGCAGAGATAAAAGTCTGCATCTGAGGTCAAAAACTCCATATATCACGATTTCTGCTTATAGATAGTGGGAACACAAATCCGAAAAGGGATTATGAAACAGCCTAATAGGGCGGATTTCATTGTAACTTCATCTCCCCCAGATACTTATCATAAACGGCAAAAAAATCAGAGGTCCGTATACTTTCATCCTGTATCAGTTCAATCTCATTCCATGCATCTTCATTTAACATCTTAATCTGCTCTTTGGCAAAAGAACCGTATACATCGTTAAAGGCTTCATTTTTGCGTTGCTCTACCATTTGGATTTTATTTTCATCCGTTTCCTGTCTATTGAGTGTGCTGACGCATCGCAGAATATAATATCCGTCAATGCAGAAAATTACATCACTGATTTCACCTTCTGCAAGATTAAATGCCACCGTTTCTATTTCGGGACTTTCCACGCCTTTGCAAAAGGAATGCGTCAAAATCGGATCATCACTGCATTCATTTGCAACAGCTTCAAAATCCTCTCCGGCCTGCAGTTTCGCTAAAATATTATAGGCTTTCTGCTTTATTTGAAAATCATCGACCGGAGATTTGAAATAAATCCAGTCTACCGTCACAGTTCTTGCTTCATCATCACTGATTTCCGGATTGATATCCCGGATAATATACGTATAAACCTTATGTGCTATCAGATACTCACTATAATATTCGAAAACCATCTCCTCTGTGAGATTCAGAGCATCAATTTCATGCTGATTCAAAGAAGAGTAGTATTCTTTTGCAGCCGCCAAAACAAGCTTTCTTTCTTCCTCCGTTATGGAAACATGATTTTCTTTCGCTAAAAGGTTCATGGTTTTTATCTGTGCTAACTGTGCACCAACCATATCTTTCATTTTATCTTCCAGCGTCTGATTTTCCGTAGCAACACTCCATATTTCGCTTCCATAGATTTCTTCATATCGATTTTGCGTATTGGTCAGATACAGCATAAATTCATCGATGCTACACACATCTGTTCCAATACGAAATACCCATTCTTTATCAAATCCGGTTGTCAACACTACCCTTTCTACCGTACGTTCAGAAAAAGGAACCGTACAGCCGGTCATACAGGTAGCAAGACTGATGCATATTGCAATTAACGCTAAAAACTTTTTCAACTTTTTAATCATAACCATATATTTTTACATCTTCTCTGTTTCTGTCTATTTCTGTTTATTTAAGTCTTCCTTTCAGTTTTGTCGCAAATGCTATAAGATCTGCTTTATCTGTTCTTTCAAAGCCATATGATGCTCCATAACAGATGCATGATGAGCTTCTATATAGTTCGCATCTCCCACTTTTGCAGCCATTTCCAGTCCCTCTGCTTCTTTGGAAAGCGCCTCAGCTCCCACAGTCTTAGAAGTACTCTTTAAGGCATGTACTATCGTACGATACTTATTCCAGTCTTTCTGTTGAAAGAGTTCTTCTAACTCCGTATCTTTACCGGCATTGGCAAAGTCCTTTAGCACTTCCAAATAGAAATCCTGATTCATGCAATAACCGATACCGGTTTCCACATCCAGTTGTGCTTCCTCTTTCAAGCGTTCAAAAATATCTTTATCTTCTTTAATCTGACACTCTGCATCCTCTTTTTGACGATATACTTTTTCTCCCAAATATTTCACCAGTATTTCCTGAATATCTTTTTCCTTAAAGGGTTTTGCCAGATAATCCGTAAAACCGGCCTTTAGATATTCCTGCCTTGCCCCACGGGTAGCATTTGCCGTAAGCATAACCACCGGTGTCTGTTTATTGAAATCCGTTTCCAGCACTTTCATTTTCTGAAGTGTTTCAACGCCATCCATTTCCGGCATCATATGATCCAAAAAGATTAAGTCATACTGTTTCTTTTGAACATATTGCAGGCATTTTTCACCGCTTTCTGCGGTATCAATCCGGATTTGTGTCTTTTTCAAAAGTCCTTTCATGACTTTTAGATTAATTTCCACATCATCAACTACCAAAATCTGTGCATCGGGAGCAATATAGGTTTCTCCCTTTGTCTCCATGGATTCCATGTATTGATGATAGCGCTTTTCGAAATCACCCATTGGCTCCGGATTCATAACCTTCTGCGGTATTTTTGCAATAAAACAGGAGCCTTTACCATATACACTTTCTACCGTTATTTCTCCACCCATCATTTGAACAAGCTTCTTTGTCAGATTTAAACCAAGTCCGGTTCCTTCAATACTTCGATTGCGCTTTTCTTCCAAACGTGTAAAGGATTGAAACAGTTTTTTCAAATCTTCCTTTTTAATTCCAATTCCGGTATCACGCACAGAAACAACCAGCATAATCTGACGGTTACTGACAGATTCGTAGTCAACAGAGAGCGTGACACTGCCTTCTTTTGTATACTTCACGGCATTAGACAAAAAATTGTTGATAATCTGTCGTATACGGACTTCATCACCAAACAGACGCGTAGGAAGATTGGCATCTACCATCATGTGGAAAGAAAGCTCTTTACCATCTGCTCTGACCTTTGCAATATTGCAACAGTCATTAATGACGGAAGCAAGCTCATATTCCACAGGAAGAATTTCAAGCTTTCCTGCTTCGATTTTGGAAATATCCAAAATATCATTGATAACGGAAAGTAGCGATTCTCCCGCGCTTTGTATATTTCTTACATATTCCTTCAGATTTTCATCTTTACACTCTTCTAACAGGATAGCATCCATTCCCAAAATACCGTTTAATGGCGTCCGGATTTCATGCGACATATTGGCAAGAAACTGACTTTTTGCAACATTGGCAGCAATCGCGTCATTTTTTGCCTGTTCCACAAATTTGACATGTTCATGCATCATCTGAAGCATATAAATAATGAGTGTACAAATAGCAAAAATACATACTCCGTATCGGCTGGCTTTTCCTAAATCACCAACCTTTATGGTATATGTTCTGACAATATCGACAAAGCCACCTATCATCATACAGCCGCATCCAAAAAAACTGACTACCGCTTCCACACGCTTTTCTTTGCGCGCCATCTGTCCCAAAACTACAACGTTTATTACAACCAGCACGACAATAATGCCATGGGAAATAACGGACATATCCATAAAATCCACAAATCCGCCGATTTGCAAAATTAACTGCCCAATGATATTGATGATGGAAACAATGATAGCGATTGAAAAGGTTTTGGACAGTTTGGGCAGTGCTTCGCGGCAATACGTTTCAAAAAACAAAGGTGCTGTCATTAATATTATAAAAATCAGATTGGAATAGAGTGTCTGATTTCCATAAAAAACTTCCGGTACTTTTGTTTCAATCAGATAATAGAAACTCATTAACAGAAGATAAACACTCAGATATTCGATGCCTTCTGTTTTTCTACGAAGCATTTTTTGGGTAATTGCCAGAATCAAAAAGATAACGGAAGACATAAAAATAATCAAACTCAAAATAATATCAAATGATTTCTGTGTGATAAAATGAAGAATTGCGACATCTCTTTTGGCGACGGATATTTCCGTTAAATAGGTGGCATAATTTGCATAAGGCGAACACATTTCAATTCTGATTTCACCTTTTTCACACACAGAAGGAATATCTGCAAACACAATAACACTGCCCGGCGTCTGTCCAAATAACCTTTGATCATTCATACCAAAAGAATAAATCTCTTTATCATCGACAAAAATGCGCAGAGTTTTATCTGCTGACAAGAAAGTCATTGTTTTACCATAGTATTCTTCTGGAATTGTATTTTTTATGATAATCTTTTCATTCGGATCGCTTGTTGTATTATAGGGAAGTTTTTCCAAATCTGTCCCGGTTCCATCTTCTCTTACCAATGTCCAACCGGAATTAAACGACTGCACATCTCCTTTTGCCAGTGTCATATCATCCACCTTTGCATAAAAGAGTGAAGCCGAAACCACAATCAACTGTATAAAAAAGATAATCCAAATAAAGCGGTAATACTTTTTCATAGTCCCCTATACTCCTTCGCTGATTGAAGCTGTAATACATTTCACACACAAATGAAGATAAAACGAATTTATCTTTGGTATCATTACACTATGAATAAATGATACCATTTACCTTCTTTCTTTACAAGATTACATCTCTTTTTAAAAAACCTTTTCGGATTTGCGTTTCCGAAAAGGGTATTAAAAAATGTTTTCTATATAGCAATCCTGTTTGATTTCGCTTATATAATCGGTAAATAAAAACGAACAATTCGTTTAAAATGTCGAAAAAATACTACGTGTTTCAAGTGTCTGCAATACACACCTATGTATAATGTAAAAAAAGCAAACGGAGATGATCTTATGATATACGAAGACTACTGTGACATGTATGAAAACGGATTTGATGAAGTACGAAGATAATCTTTTATATGACCTCCCAATGCAGAAAAAATGACAAAATAAAAGAATCGAAAACTTTCCCGATCCAATATATATCAAGAAAAGATGCCGGTTCTTTTATTTTGTCATTTTTAATCAGATATCGTGGTATGCAAGATAGATATACCCTCCATAGAAGCCGATATACACCATAGGATATCCTAAAAAACAAAGCATCCACTGTACATCAAACCAGATTACTCTTCCTGCAAGCAACCAAAACACCAATCCTGTGGCTGCACAAATCAAAGAAAAGCAGAGAAGAAACAAATATCGTTTCCAGCGGATTTTCATGTCTAATTTATTTATCATATTCCATAGTAATTTCATCTGTTTACACGCTCCTTTTATATTATCATAAAGAAGTCATGTAAATATCATTTTCATATCATGTAAAAATGATGTAAAAAATCACAACAAGAAAAAAGAGCCTTTGATTTCCAAAGGCTCTTTAGCAGAGGAAGAGGGGATCGAACCCCCGTTAACGGTTTTGGAGACCGCCGCACTACCACTGTACTATTCCTCTATATATTCGGTTTCGTTAACCGCTAAAGTTGATTATAACATAGTATATTGCAATAATGCAAGCTATTTTTTCTTTACTTTTTATATTCCCATATTTACATGATACCAGGGTCAAAAGGTCATACTTTTCATGCTCGCATGAAAAAGTATGACT
>JAEDFR010000136.1 GCA_016297945.1 Lachnospiraceae bacterium
CATAGCAACTCAATTGGGAACATAATGTTCCTTAAAATAATCCAGTTCTTCGGGCGTACCAAGTACATGTACCTTGTCATAATCCACAATGGAGATTCTGACATCTCCGCCTTTGCTAATCAGGTAGTTATATAAAGGTGCTACATATTTTTCGCCTTTCTCCAATTTTTCATCCGAAGTATAATACTCATTGTAGAGTTGTTCATATAATCCGCATGTCTTAAAATAATATGCACCCAGCGTACAATTATCAGAAATACGGGTCTTTTCCCTTACTTCCACAACCTTGCCGCTCTCATCCAGTCTTGCAAAGCTCCAGTGGTCGCCATCTGCATGAAAACAAGGAATGAAACCATCGCCCGCAATCTGATCCATGCGCATTTGTCCGGTCTCTACATAAGTATCAATATTATAAATCATCAAAGAATCGTCTTTGTCCCACTCTTTTGCCGCAAGCATGGCGGTGGTAGCCTGTCCGTCCGTCAGATAATCCAACTCAATCACTCTCACATCCGAAATGCCAAGTTTTTTACAGGTTGTTGTAATAAATCCGCTTGCATCATCTTCTTTTCGCACAATAAAGATACAGGTATTGCTCTTTAAATCAAATCCTTCCAAGCTCTCCATGGACCACTCAAATAAAGTCTTTCCATGTGCTTCGATCATATATTTGGGTACATTGTATCCTGCTTTTCGAAATCTGGAACCAAGTCCAGCCATAGTAATTACAATTGTCATACAGTTACCTCCCCATCATGCGCCATTAAAGAAACACCATAAACACCTTCGATTGCATGTACTTCTTGGATGACTTTCGCACCATCCTTGGGCTTGCACTCTACAATCAGACTAAGACCTTTTTCTGATAAATTGCGTGATTTTACTTTGCAAACTTTATTATCATGCAAAACAATATCCAAAATATCTTTTTCTGCAGCTACGTCTTTTGCACTTACAACTAAAAGGGATGCCGCCATACCGACTGGCGTCAGTTCCAGTGCAAGTAAGCCTATGGTAATCACAAGGCTTGCAAGAATGGCAATCACATACAAATTGGCACCACAGATAATTCCCACACTGATTGACCAGAACAAAAACATCAGATCCATCGGTTCCTTAATTGCCGTACGAAAACGAACAATAGACAATGCGCCCACCATACCTAATGAAATCACAAGATTGGACTGCATTGCCAAAATGATTGCCGCAGTAATAATCGCAATCAGTGCTAGTGAAACGTTAAAGCTTTTATTATAAAACGTCTTTTTGCTATGCACATAATAAACAACAAAAATATAAATCGCCAGAAGCACCGTCACAAGCAATGTGACCACAATTTTTCCGGTGGTAATATCCCCGGCGCTAAATCCCTCCAAAAAGGACTTTTTAAAGATATTAGAGAAGGTGTTCATAAATGATATCTCCTGCATAAATAATATTTTGAAAAAGTTGTCTGCCGCATATGACCATTTTCAAGCACTTCTTTGATATAGGCCGGCAAAAATTCATCAAACTTGACTTCCATCAGGGTCTGTCCCTGCGGCAAAATCTTCCGTGCATGGAGGTCTGTATGAAAAAATGCCCCAAAATCCGCTGATGAGCAAATGCCATCATCAAACGTTACTCGGACATTTCCATTGTTTTCTACAAAAGGTGTCCGTTCATAAGCTACAATCACCTTGGGCTGCATTAATCTGGTTTGTTTTAATATCAGAAGCTCCTGAATGAGTGAAGGCTCCTCATAGATTTCATCAAAATTCCATAGTTGATGTCCGATATGACATAAGTTCGGTTCCATGCTCTCAATGCTCTCAACGTTCTCAGCGTTCTCATCAACTGACATTCCGGTAAGCATTTCAAATTGAGCCATGGTTAAATCCTGATGTAGCTTTTTCGTCATACCATTTTGTTTTATTTTCTTTTCCAACACAATTTGATTTTTGGAACCATTGTATATCCGGATGCGATATTTGGATCTGGGATCGGTTCCTGCTTCATTTTGATAATAACAACTATCATGAATATCATCAAAATAAATACTGCGTATTTCATACGCTCCCGACTCTCCGGCATGTGCATCCCGGTACATAATCGTTGCTATACGGTTCTTTAAAATCAACGCCTGCTGTGTCGAAATGATATATTTATATTCATGTCGAAAATCCATATTGTTTCTCCGAAATCACGTACGAATTCGTTTTATTATATCACATCCAATAATTTACCACAATCTTCTTACCAATACTGTTCAGCGGCATAGTTCTTCTACATATCCATCCACATATGCCAGTCTATTAACGGCAAAATCATAAATATAGGAAAAATCCTCTTTCTGGTTTCCGTTGGGATAGCGGGCATCCTCTCTTTTAAATGCCCCGGAATCTTTCACTTTATGTTCCAATTCCTGTATCCGTTCTGTAATGGCTTCGTCTGAAAAAGTACTATTCCGCCATTTGTTCCAGGTGCGTTGCAACAGTTCCTTGGAGTTATCAACGTCTAACTCAATCATCCGCTGTGCGGGCTGCCATGTGACAGGTTCGGTTGCAATTGCTGCAAGTTCTTCCGAAAAATAAACATTATCGGCATAGACCATGCCAAAAGAAATGTTCATATCCCACGGAATAAAATATCCATATTCTTTGCCATCACGGTTGCGAACCACATAATAATAGTTTTTATTTTCATTATCAAAACCGGCAATAGCCTGATAAAATAACCAATTATCAATCAGATTCTGCTGATCGTTATATTCCGTAATTTCAGACGCAAAAGTTTTCTCATCCGAACCAAGAGCTTCCGCTATCCGATATAAAGGTTCCCATTCCTGCTCGTTTTGTAAAATCGTATTCCCTTTTAAATAAAAGCCCCCACGATAATCCGGCGAATTAGGATCCGGTAATTCACCTGTAAAATCAGAGCTTAGCCACTCCCGACTGTACTTCTTTTTATAAATTCGTTCCACGACTTCTGTATTTTGAGTCAACTGCTCAGATACCGGTCTCAGCCCCAGCTGCTTTGCATCAATCGGAACCATCAGATCATAAATTCCCTGATAACCGTCATTGATAAATACTTCAACCATGGCGGAAGCAGTTCCGTAATTATATCCATATAACTGATTTTTTGCTCCAACCTCATTCCATAAATCTATGCAAAGCTGGTCACGAATTCTGGTATTATCCGCATATAATGCGTTTAAAATCCAATCATCATCATCACGCAATCCAAGCAGATTTTTATTGCATTTTTCAAATGTTCCATCATCCATTATTTCTTTTAGATAAAGCCGTAAACTTTTTTTCTCATAAACCAGACTGGTATTTCCGCGAAGCCTTGATTTCGTATAGCAGGTTGTTACCCAATCGCCATCGTGATCTGTATCATAAACAGTAAGGGCAAACATCTGACTTCCATCATCCGCTGTGTATTCAGTTCCGTGAAAAGTTATCATTGGCAAACCGGTAAATACCAGATTATATTCTCCGTATCCATTCTTTCCCAGTGCTAAAAAAGAAAAAGGTTGTCCGTTAGCAATGGCTAATTGTTTATCGGTAGTTGTATAGTCCTGCGTAAATAATAATTTTGATTTTATTATTTTACTGTTATTGTTGCTACTGTTTTTTTCGATATTGCTACCAACATTACTGTCACCAAAATACCCCGAAAGCTTTCCTTCCTCCCAGTCACTTTCTTCCATATCAAGGGGCAGATAAAAAGTATGACTTGCAGCGTCATAGGGTAATTCTTCGCCTTCATAACACAACAAAAAGGCCATATCCGAAAGTTCAGATTTAGCCTTTATCTGTTCTATTTTTTTATCATCTGCCACATGAACTCCGATATCTTTTGCATCATCCAAAGCAATGCAAACCACTACGGAAATCACAAACAAAACAATGGCAGCAAGCAACACGATTTTCTTTTTCATGAAAGCTCTTTCTCACACATATCCAATGCGGCTGCGATCACAGCATCCATATCATAATATTTATATTCACCAAGGCGTCCGCCAAAAATCACGTTTGATTCTTGATTTGCTAACTCGTTATAAGCTTGATAAAGAGCTCCGTTTTTCTCATCATTCACCGGATAATATGGCTCGTCTCCCGGTTTCCATTCCGAGCTATACTCTTTCGAGATGACGGTCTTTGGCAAATCGTTTCCATTTTCATCTTTTCCAAATTCAAACCATTTATGCTCAATAATTCTGGTCCATGGTGTTTCTCTGTCCGTATAATTGACAGCGGCATTTCCCTGATAGTTCGGAATATCCAATATCTCATTTTCAAAACGAACCGAACGGTACTCCAAATTACCCAGACGGTAGTCAAAATAAGCATCTATGGCACCGGTGTAAACAACTTTTTCAGCCATGGCATCATACTCATCTTTTTTATTTAGATAATCCTCATTCAAACGAACCTCAACGCCTGCTAACATATTCTCTACCATCTGCGTATATCCGCCAATCGGAATTCCCTGATATAGCGCATTAAAATAATTATTATCAAAGGTTAACCGAACCGGAAGCCTCTTGATTATAAATGCCGGCAGTTCCTTACAGTCGCGTCCCCATTGCTTTTCTGTATAGCCTTTAATCAGCTTCTCGTAAATATCACGACCAACCAGAGAGATTGCCTGCTCTTCCAAATTTTTCGGTTCACCGACTATTTCCCTGCGCTGCTCTTCAATCTTTTGTGTTGCCTCTTCAGGCGTTGTAACGCCCCACATTTTATTAAAGGTATACATATTAAATGGTAGGGAATACAATTCTCCTTTGTAGTTAGCCACCGGAGAATTCGTAAAACGGTTAAACTCTGCAAACTTTGTAATATACTGCCATACTTTACGGTTATTGGTATGGAAAATATGAGCTCCATACTGATGAACATGGATTCCCTCTACTTGTTTGGAATAAACATTTCCTGCAATATGCGGACGCTTATCAATAACCAATACACTTTTTCCTTTTTGTTTTGCCTCATGTGCAAACACAGCCCCATAAAGACCGGCGCCAACTACTAAATAATCGTATTTCATGATTTTCTTTTTCCGAATTTAAATTATATTGTTATTTTCCGACAACTAATCTGTATTC
>JAEDFR010000137.1 GCA_016297945.1 Lachnospiraceae bacterium
ACTGGTACAGAAAGGGGGTGTCTCCAACATGGATTTGATACTTTCCTTTTTTATTACTGTCGCGGCTGGTGTGGTGTGTCACCTCATCAACAAATGGTTAGATGGTGATAAATAATCGGTAACTAGCCTGCGGATTTAATCCTTTCCGCTACAAAATTAGGAATAGAAAACCCCAGAGCTGGCACCTCTGGGGTTTTCGTTTTGTGTTTCCAACACGGCTACTTTCCTTTTGCCTAGTGGCATTATATCATATGCAATTATGAAAAGCAATATTCTATAATTGAGAATCTTTACAAATGATGCACAATAGATATTTGACATAATAGAAAAGATTTTATATAATAGAGGAACGTTATTAAAAAATCAAAGGATAAGGTGAATAGAATGAGTTTAATGACACAGTGGGAAGATATGGTATCTGTTTTCAATAATGATGCTCAGGCTCAGCAGAAATTCTGGACAGATTATTATCTTCAGGAAAAAGGCATTTACGAAAAATTATTAGATCAGCCGGGAGAAGTTTACTCCGGTACAGTTCAGGAGCTGGCTGATAAATTCGGTATGGATGTTGTTCTTTTCGGCGGTTTCCTCGATGGAATCAATGACAGCTTAAAAGAAAAAAATCCTGTAGATACGATTGAAGCAGACAGCCAGGTAACGATTGATGTTGATCTGGAAAAATTATACTACAACATGGTTGCAGCAAAAGCTGAATGGTTATATGAACTTCCACAGTGGAACAATATCCTGAGTGAAGAAAAGAGAAAAGAACTTTACAAAGCTCAGAAACGTTCCATGACAATCGTTAAAGGCAAAAAGATTGGAAGAAATGAGCCATGCCCATGCGGAAGCGGTAAAAAATATAAACATTGCTGCGGAAGATAGTGTAATTAGTTATTGTCCACCATTTGTCCACTTATATAGTGAGACTTTGGTGGACATTTTTGTATAAAACACAGTTTTTGGCACACACTGATTTTGAGGTGATATACAATGAATCAAGGCGAAAAGAAAGCTAATGAAAAATTCAACAGTGTAACGCAAAAGGTAAAACCGGAGAACCAAAATCAGGAACATAATGTTCGACAGGAAGCAGTGGAGCCGAAAATCAGACAGGTATAAAGGGTAAATCAGCAAGAGGTCTTGACAAAAAAATATATTTATTAAATTTATTGACAATTCGAAATTATAGTGCTAAAATACAAAATAATTCAATATGTTAAACCGTTGAAGCGGAGATAACGGCAATGATGCCTTTACAGAGAGCCTGCGATGCTGAGAATCAGGTGAGAAACAAGTTGTCAAATGGACCGCTGAGGGCGCAGTCAAATGGATTTTTCCAGAGTATTCTGCGACGTTGTAGGCAGACGTCAATTGCCGGGGATATGTTGGTATCCTGCTAAGTGCACGGATCATGCCGTGAATTCAAGGTGGCACCGCGGATAGTATGTAGTTATTCGTCCTTGACAGAAAATATTATTCTGTCAAGGGCGTTTTTTTTTGGCAGAAAATGAAATGAACTTTTATTTGGAGGTACAGCTTATGAAAATTACACCTGCCTTATACGAGGTTAGTCAAATTGCAGCTACAGGGAAGTATAATATTTTGCCAGTGAGTATGGAAATATTTTCAGATTTCATTACACCGATTGAAACGATGAAGATACTGCAAAATGTATCTACACATTGTTATATGCTTGAGTCTGCACAAGCCAGTGAAGTTTGGGGGCGATATACATTTCTTGGTTTTGATCCAAAACTTGAAATCACATGTATGGATGGGGAAATGAAAATCGGTAATTTAAAGATAAAAACAGATCATCCATCCGAATACATACGACAAATTCTTGCAGATTATAAGAGTCCGAGGTTTGACTTCCTTCCATCCTTTACGGGAGGACTTGTTGGATATTTTTCCTATGATTATCTTTGCTATAATGAGCCGACTGCAAAATGTGATGTGGAAGATACGGAAGCATTCAAAGATGTTGATTTGATGCTTTTTGATAAAGTGATCGCCTTTGATCATCTTCGTCAAAAGATTATTCTTATTGTGAATATGAAGCTGGATGATCCGGAAACGGAATATAATAAGGCCGTGATGGAATTAAAACAGCTGAAAGATCTTCTTAAACACGGAGAAAAGAAAAAAGAGACGGGAGGCAGACTGCTTGGCGAGGTCACGCCGATGTTTAATAAAAAAGAGTTTTGCAGCATGGTAGAGCAGGCAAAATACCATATTCATGAAGGCGATATTTTTCAGGTGGTCCTTTCAAATCGGTTGAGCGCTCCTTTTGAAGGCAGCCTTTTCAATACCTACCGTGTACTTCGAACGATTAATCCTTCACCTTATATGTTCTATTTTTCAGGGACGGATGTGGAAGTTGCGGGAGCTTCACCGGAAACTCTGGTCAAACTGGAAAAGGGTGTGCTTCATACATTTCCCTTGGCAGGAACGCGACCGAGAGGAAAAACGGAGGAAGAAGACAAAAAACTTGAAGCGGAATTGCTTGTGGATGAAAAAGAGCTTGCGGAACACAATATGCTGGTAGATTTAGGAAGAAATGATCTTGGAAAAATCAGTAAATTTGGAACAGTAAAGGTGGAAAAGCTCCATTCGATCGAACGCTTCTCCCATGTCATGCATATCGGCTCTACGGTACGCGGGGAGATCCGGCAAGATGTGGATGCACTGGATGCCATTGAGGCTGTACTTCCGGCAGGAACATTATCCGGAACTCCGAAGATCAGAGCATGTCAGATCATAGGTGCGCTTGAACATAACAAGCGGGGCATCTATGGCGGTGCCATAGGTTATATTGACTTTACAGGAAATATGGACACGTGCATTGCTATTCGAATCGCCTATAAGAAAAATGGTAAAGTGTTTGTGAGAAGCGGGGCGGGAATTGTAGCAGATTCTGTACCGGAAAAAGAGTATGAGGAATGCCTGAATAAAGCCAAAGCCTCACTCAAAGCATTGGAGATCGCACAGGAGGAAGACTTATGATTCTATTGATTGATAATTATGACAGCTTTTCTTATAACCTTTATCAGCTCATTGGAGAAATCGATCCGGATATCAAGGTCATTCGCAATGATGAGATGACGATCGATGAAATTCGAGATTTGAAACCGGATCGGATCATTCTCTCTCCCGGCCCGGGAAGACCGGAAGATGCGGGATGTATTATTGAAGTCGTACAGAAACTCGGAGGGGAAATCCCGATTCTCGGAGTGTGTCTCGGACATCAGGCGATTTGTGCAGCATTTGGTGCGACAGTCACTTACGCAAAAGAACTGATGCATGGAAAACAATCAGATATTACTTTTGATACACAATGTCCATTGTTTGCAGGATGCCCGGAAAATGCACCTGCCGCAAGATACCATTCACTTGCAGCCGATGCGGATACTTTACCTGAATGTTTAAAAATCTGTGCCCGCACTGCAGATGGTGAGATCATGGCGGTACAACATACGAAATATGCCATTTATGGTCTGCAATTTCATCCGGAATCCATTATGACACCGGACGGGAAACAGATGCTTGAAAATTTTATTAAGGAGATGTAATAACATGATTAAAGAAGCAATCGTAAAAATTGTAAATAAAGAAGATCTTACTTATGATGAAGCCTACAGTGTAATGAACGAGATTATGAGTGGTGATACAACGCCTACTCAAAATGCCGCTTTTCTTGCGGCTCTGTCAACAAAGAGTGCAAGAGCGGAAACGACAGATGAGATTGCCGGTTGTGCTGCTGCCATGAGAGCACATGCCATAAAAGTTGAAACCGGAATGGAATTGTTTGAAATCGTAGGAACTGGCGGCGACAATGCGCAGAGCTTCAATATCTCTACCACATCAGCTCTTGTAGCAGCTGCAGGAGGAGTTAAGGTTGCAAAACACGGTAATCGGGCAGCATCTTCGTTGTGCGGTACAGCCGATTGTCTTGAGGCTCTTGGTGTAAATATTGATCAAAGTCCGAAAAAATGCGTTGAACTATTACATGAAGTAGGCATGTGTTTCTTTTTTGCACAGAAATATCACACGTCTATGAAATATGTCGGTCCGATCCGCAAGGAACTTGGATTTCGAACCGTGTTCAATATTCTTGGGCCGCTTACCAATCCGGGAACACCATCCATGCAGTTATTAGGTGTGTATGATGATTATCTTGTAGAACCACTGGCACAAGTCCTTGTAAGCCTCGGAATCAAACGGGGCATGGTCGTTTATGGTCAGGATAAACTGGATGAGATTTCAATGAGTGCACCAACAAAAATTTGTGAAATTCGAGACGGATGGTTTAAATCTTCGGTCATCACTCCGGAGGAATTTGGTTTTGAGCGTTGTTCTAAAGAGGATTTAAAAGGCGGCACACCTGAAGAAAATGCTAAAATTACACTTGCAATATTAAAGGGAGAGAAAGGAAATAAGAGAAATGCGGTTCTCATGAATGCGGGTGCGGCCCTCTATATCGGAGGAAAAGCAGAGAGTATGCGAGATGGCATCAAGCTTGCAGAAGAAATCATTGATTCCGGAAAGGCACTTCAAACACTGAAAAAACTGATAGAAGTAAGTAACCGTCCGGAGGTGGAAGTATGACCATGCTTGATCAGCTTGCCGCATATGCACGAAAAAGAGTTGATGCAGATAAAAAAATGAAAAGTCTGGACGAAATTCGGGAATTAGCCGGTGAGATAACAAAGACCGACACAAAGGATTTTATATTTGAGAAGGCGTTAAAAAAACCGGAGATGGGATTTATTTGCGAATGTAAAAAGGCATCTCCGTCAAAAGGATTAATTGAGCCGGATTTTCAATATCTTAAAATTGCAAAGGACTATGAAAGGGCCGGTGCGGATTGTATTTCTGTTTTGACGGAACCGAAATGGTTTCTGGGGGATGACCTTTATTTAAGGGAAATTTCAAAAGCAGTGGCAACGCCTTGTCTGCGAAAAGATTTTACGGTAGATGAATATCAGATTTATCAGGC
>JAEDFR010000030.1 GCA_016297945.1 Lachnospiraceae bacterium
AGTTTGGATAAAATTGTATCCTACATACCGGAAAGTGCGAAAATACTGGCAAAGCGTTTCTGGCCGGGGCCTTTGACCATGATTTTTCAAAAAAGTGACATTGTGCCACCGGAAACGACCGGGGGACTGAATACCGTTGCGGTTCGCTTCCCTTCCGATGAAATTGCACAGGCATTTATTCTGCAGGCGGGTGGATATGTTGCTGCACCCAGTGCCAATACATCCGGCAGACCTTCGCCGACAACGGGACAACATGTCTTTGAGGATATGGACGGCAAAATTGAGATGATTTTAGACGGCGGAAGCTGTGATATCGGATTAGAGTCGACGATAGTTGATCTGACAGAAGACATACCGGTTATCTTAAGACCGGGATTTATCACCGAAGAAATGCTTCAGGATGTTTTAAGTCAGGTGGAAATGGATCAGACAATTTTGAGTGCGGCTTCCGGTATTGCTCCGAAAGCTCCGGGCATGAAGTATCGCCATTATGCACCCAAGGGAGATTTGACCATTGTTGACGGAGAAATAAGGAAAGTCATTCCTTATATCAATGAAAGATTGCAAAAGCTGCAGTCCATGGGAGAAAAGGTGGGGATTATTGCAACGGATGAGAGTATTGATTCTTATATCCAATGCTATAAAATGAGTGTCGGAAAAAGAACCGATGAAGCAATGATTGCCCGCAGATTATATGAGATTTTACGGGAGTTTGACGAAAACGGGGTGTCTTATATTTTTGCAGAATCCTTTGACTGCAGTGGTATGGGGCAGGCAATTATGAATCGCCTGTTAAAAGCAGCGGGACATAAAGTAATTACAATTTAGGAGGAGAAAAAATGATAGCAATCGGAAGTGACCATGGTGGATTTGAATTAAAAGAGCTGATTATCAGACATTTGGAGGAACAGGGCGTTGATGTCAATGACATGGGATGTTATGACAAATCTTCCTGTGATTATCCTGTTTACGGCCGGGCTGTAGCAAAGGCCGTTGCTGATGGCAGTTGTGAAAAAGGAATTGTAATTTGTACAACCGGTATCGGTATTTCCATTACGGCAAATAAAGTAAAGGGAATTCGGGCAGCGTTATGTGCAGATACGCTTTCAGCTAAGCTTACACGTCTTCATAATGATGCCAATGTTTTAGCATTGGGAGCAGGAATTGTAGGTCCCAATCTGGCAGTGGAAATCGTAGATACTTTTTTGAATACTGATTTTTCGGGAGAAGAACGGCATCAGAGAAGAATTGATGGAATAGAAGAATAAAAAACAAGGAATAAAAATAAAGAATAGGAAAACAGATTTAGGGATGGTAAGACTGTTTCAGATAAAACGGTTTAGATAATAAATGAAGGTACGGGAGGACAAAAATATGAGTAAGGTAGTTGTTATGGATCATCCGTTGATTCAGCACAAAATCGGATTTATCCGGAGAAAAGATACGGGAACCAAAGATTTCAGACAGACGATTAGTGAAATAGCGATGTTAATCTGCTACGAAGCGACCAGAGATCTACCGATGGACGAGGTAGAAATTGAAACTCCTATCTGTAAAACAACGGTAAAAGAACTGAAAGGGAAAAAACTTGCAGTTGTTCCGATTTTAAGAGCAGGACTTGGTATGGTGGACGGAATGTTGCAATTGATTCCTTCCGCAAAGGTTGGTCATATTGGGTTGTACAGAGATCCGGTTACGGTAAAACCGGTTGAGTATTATTGCAAACTGCCGGCAGACTGCAGTGAGCGTGAAGTGTTTGTGGTAGATCCGATGTTGGCAACCGGTGGTTCCAGTGTGGCTGCCATCCAGATGTTAAAGGATAAAGGCTGCAAAAATATTCATTTTATGTGTATTATTGCTGCACCCGAAGGTGTAAAAGCAATGCAGGAGGCACATCCGGATGTGGATTTATACATCGGTGCGTTGGATGAAAAATTAAACGATCATAGTTATATTGTTCCCGGCTTAGGTGATGCCGGAGACAGAATTTTCGGTACAAAATAGCCGGAAACGGAGGTTTGGTATGGCAGGACAAAGAACGGATTATATTTCATGGGATGAATATTTTATGGGGGTTTCCATGCTTTCCGGTATGCGTTCAAAAGATCCCAACACACAGGTAGGCGCTTGTATTGTGGGAAAGGATCATCGGATTCTTTCTATGGGGTACAACGGATTTCCCAATGGCTGTTCGGATGATTTATTCCCATGGGCCAGAGAAGGTTCCGCTTTGGAAACAAAATATTCTTTTGTGGCGCATAGTGAACTAAATGCTATTCTAAATTATCGCGGTGGAAGTTTAGAAGGTGCAACACTCTATGTTTCATTGTTTCCCTGTAATGAATGTGCAAAAGCTATTATTCAGGCGGGGATTAAAAAGGTTGTATTTGCATCCGACAAATATAAAGATACTCCTGCCAGCATTGCATCACGGAAAATGTTTGATGCGGCAGGTGTCGTTTATCAGGAATATCAGCATTCCGGCAAAAAAGTGGAACTAAATCTTTAGAATGATTAAAGAAGGTTATCGTTTTGAGAATGAAGACTTTATGTCTGCTGTCCATCATGTGCGTTGTTTTTTTGTTTGCAGGAGGAAAGACCGTATCTGCGTCGACTTACAGTCAGTTGCAGGAGGCCCAGAGGGATAAAGAAGAGGCTTCTAAAAATGCTGACCGAGTCGAAGAGGATATCGGCGATCTGAACAAAGAACGGGCAGGATTACAGACATATCTGGATCAACTGAATAGTGAATTGCTGCAGACCAGTGGTGAGCTTGCCGGTATTGAGGATTTAATTTCGCAAAAAGAGACTGCTTTAGTGGAAATGCAGGAGGAACTGGAAACAGCAAAAGAAAAAGAAGCCGACCAATATATCGCCATGAAAAAGCGAATCAAATTTATGTATGAGAAGGGTGATTCGGCTTATATGGAATTGTTTTTTCATGCACAGAGCTTTGCGGATTTTCTTAACAAAACGGAATATGTCGAAAAGATGTCCCAGTATGACCGGGATATGCTGGAAGAATATATGAATATCCAGGAGACTATCCGAATTAATGAGCAAAGCATTGTGGATGAGAGGGTTGCTCTGGGAGCTTTACAGGAACAGGCTTTGGAAAAGCAGAGTGAGGTATTCGATCTGGTACAAAAAGCCAGTACGAATGTTGCAAAGTATCAGGATCAGATTTCGGAAAAAGAAAAAGAGCTCTTAGAATATGAAAAGAAGATGGAAGAAAGTGAAAATGATATTGCAACACTTCAGGAAAAGTTAAAAGAAGAAAACGCTCTGACAAAACAGGCTATGGCAGCAGGTTTTTCGGATCTTTCTTCGGTTACGTTTGCTGCGGGTGATCTGGATTTGCTTGCGGCAATCATATATTGTGAAGCCGGTAATCAGCCCTATATCGGACAGGTTGCCGTGGGGAATGTTGTTATGAATCGTGTAAAAAGCTCGGTTTTCCCCAATACCATTTTGGAGGTTATTTATCAGAACCGTCAGTTTTCTCCGGTAGGAAGCGGTCGTTTTGCGATTGCACTTGCTAATCATAAAGCTACACCGGCTTGTTATGCGGCAGCACAGGATGCTATGGCCGGTTCGGCACCGGTTGGAAACTGTCTGTTTTTCCGGACGCCGATACCGGGGCTGACCGGAATTCAGATTGGCGGACATATTTTTTATTAAAAACCTTGTGATATGTCGTCGGCCTTACAGAAAATAATATATCTTTGCCGCCTCGTACTTTGGTTTTTAGTATTTCTAAGCGGCATGTTCACAAAAAATTATAAATGCCCGGTTTCAAAACTCAGACTTTGTCTTCGAACAGTTGAAACCGGGCATTATTTTGTTCACCATGCCGCCAAGAAATACACAAAACCTCATAAAAGCCGGCGGACAAAGATATATTATTTTCTGTAAGGACGACTTGTTATATGCCAAAAGTTGTAAATAATAAAAGTAAGAAACGCGGCAGAACATCTGTAAGCACAATATATTCGCGTTTTATAATAAAAAAATCGGAATATAAATCTGAAAAGGAAGTAATAAAAAAGAGCGATTAGTTCGCTCTTTTTTGCCATATATTAATTATTATCAAATAATATTCAAAGATGTTGGGGCGGATTATTATGCATTGTATGGCTTATTGGCCCTAGTGTCATTCGTATTGATTAAGATACTCTTGATAAGTTTTAAATTCTCCTGAGTAAATCAAAGTTAGCAAATGATTCAATCGGTTGATGGATGTTTTCATCATGTCAATTGATAGGATTCCGCTATCATATGCCTGGGTAATTTCGTCCAGATCCACCACTTTTACAAAGCCGTCCGGATAAATCAGAACATCGGCAAGTAGATCTGTCGCAATCAGACGACCGTTTTCTTTGTCATAGAAGACATCGATGATGTCGCAGTACCAGTATAGCAAATCTCCGGATTCGGAATAAAACTTACTGACCTTGAATCCCTCATTCCAGAAATAAGCTGAGTAGCCGTGGTGCAGATCCTTGCGTGGTTTTATGGCATGCCATTTTGTTACAATCCGTTTTGCCGATTCCGAAAAACAGATTATTTCATCATCTTTTAAGCAGATGCACTCGTCCGGAATGAGACGTTTTCTGTATAAAACGGGATAATCCATTCTTCGACTCCTTTCGACAGAAAATGTTTTGATTTTCTAAATACTAACTGTTTGTAAATAAAAAGTCAATGAAAATATGATGTATTTTATCGGTTTGTCCCTGTTATTTTTAACGGTTTGTCCCGGACTTTATGCTCACTTAACCTGAAATCTATCCGAAAATGGATTTTGCCAGATAATTCTTGTAAAAACTTCATAAAATAAAACGATTTAAGTAGACTCTTTTTACAAATATTAGTATAATAATTTTAAGTCTGCGGACATGGCGCAAGGCTCTTTAAATTGTTAAATGACAGGGATTTTGTATTGGTAGGCTACCGGAAAGGACAGGGAGAGCGTGATATGAAATATCATAAAAATGTATACCGTTCTCTTGCGATGATTACCCAGTTTGGTATTAATATGCTTGTTCCGATTTTTGCATGTTCGTTTATCGGCATCTTTCTTGATCGGTATCTTGGCACGTCTTTTTTTATGATTCTGTTTTTCTTTATCGGTGCACTTGCCGGAGGCAGGAATATTTATATTTTTTCTAAAAAGATATTCTGTGCGGCGCCTGACAGGGATATTCGTCCCCGTCCAAATTCTCGTGGTGATTTAAATTCTTCCGATACTTCCCGGATTGAGAAGACGGATGATAAAAAGGGTAGAGAGCATGAATAAGTTTTTTAAGATTAACGAATCTATGCCGGATTTGTTAATTGGAATTTTGATTTTCGGATTATTTGCCGAGTTTTTACCGGTTTGGTTTTTAGAGCGTAAGCTATATTATTCGATTGGGCTATTGATCGGTCTTTTTGTTGCCGCATTTTCTGCGTGGCATATGGCATACAGTATTGATAATGCCGTGGACTATGATGAAGGAACGGCGACCAAACAAATGCAAAAGGGAAGTGCTCTTCGTTATGGGTTTTGGCTCATTCTTTTAGGGATTTTGATGATTTTTGATTTTGCCAGTCCGATTGCCGCTTTTATCGGTATGATTTCTTTAAAAGTGTCGGCGTATCTTGCGCCGTTTACACATAAATTATTTAGGAGGTGAATGTATGGGGCAGGGAATTTTGTTATCCGGCGGTGCCGATATTGACTTTATGGTCCATGGTATCTTTTCCTATGAGATTTTTGGACAAACCGTATGGATAACAACCACACATGTCTGTGTTTTAATTGTATTTTTGCTGATTATCGGTTTTTGTATCGCAGCAAACCATGCAGTTAAAAAAGCCGGAGATGTGCCCAAAGGATTTCTCAATGCAGTAGAGCTGATTGTGGAAATGTTAGATGGCATGGTTTCTTCAACCATGGGAAAAAATGCGGCCAAATTTGCAAATTACATTGGCACCATTTTCCTGTTTATCTTAATCAGTAATATTTCCGGATTGTTTGGACTGCGTCCGCCTACAGCTGACTATGGTGTCACGCTTGCACTGGGTATTATGACATTCTGTATTATCCATTTCAACAAGTTTAAACATCAGCATATCAGTGGTGTAATTAAAGGCTTGTGCGATCCGTGGCCGTTTTGGGCGCCGATTAATATCATCGGTGATGTGGCGGTTCCGATTTCATTATCATTACGTTTGTTCGCAAACGTATTGTCCGGTACGGTAATGATGGCTTTGATATACGGATTGTTATCAAAGATTGCAATTATCTGGCCGGCTGCGCTTCATGTGTACTTTGATTTGTTCTCAGGAGCAATTCAGACCTATGTATTCTGTATGCTGACAATGACCTATGTCACAGATGCAATTGGAGAATCGTAGAAACACATTTATTGAAAACACGTTGATGAGCGTGTAAGTCATCAGAAGATGACAATCATCAAGATTAAATAGAGATATCCAGTTTAAGGAGGAAACAAAACATGGAATTTAATGAAAACTTTATTTTAGGCTGCTCTGCAATTGGTGCCGGACTTGCTGTAATCGCCGGTATCGGACCTGGTATCGGACAGGGTATCGCTGCCGGACATGCAGCTTCTGCAGTAGGTAGAAATCCCGGTGCAAAATCAGATATCACTTCTACCATGTTACTTGGACAGGCCGTTGCAGAAACAACCGGTTTGTATGGTTTGTTAGTTGCTATGTTATTATTATTCGTTAAACCTTTGGTCTAAAAGCCTTTTAAAAATAACAAGAAAGGAGGCTTAAGACTTGAATACGTTAGTAAACACAGGACTCATCCTGTTATCGGAAGAAGCAGGGATGACGAGATTGTTCGATTTGGACTTTCAGTTATTGCATGATGCGGCGCTTATGATTATTGCTGTATTCTTCCTGTTTTTGATTGCATCCAATTTATTATTCAATCCTGTACGTAATTTATTACAGAACAGACAGGAAAAAATCCAGAACGATTTAGACAGTGCAAAAGAAGACAAAGAACAGGCAAATGCATTAAAGCTGGAATACGAAGAGAAATTAAAGAGTGTTGATAAAGAAGCAGAAGCAATTTTGAGTGAAGCAAGAGCAAAGGCTCTTCGCACACAGGATCAGATCGTTGCAAAAGCAAAAGAAGAAGCGGCGTCGATTATTGCAAGAGCAAACCGCGAGGCAGAACTTGAAAAACAGAAAGTTGCCGACGATGTTAAGAAGGAAATGATCAACCTTGCAAGTGTAATGGCAGGAAAGGTTGTAAAGGCTTCGATTGATACAGCGGTTCAGGACAGCTTGATTGATGAAACATTAAAGGAAATGGGTGAGAGCACATGGCTAAGCTGATTTCAAAAACCTATGGAGATGCATTGTTTGAAACAGCTTTAGAAAAACAGACCATGGCTTCCTTATTTGAGGAAGCACAGGTCGTTTTAGAAGCGTTTGCACAAAATCCCAAGCTTTCCGAACTGATGGTACATCCAAAGATTCTAAAAGAAGAAAAGCTTCAGATTGTGGAAGAAATCTTTAAGGGTCGTGTGAGTGACGATATGACCGGATTTTTGGTAATCATCGTGAAAAAGGACCGTTTTGGTGAGATATGCAATATCTTAGAATATTTTATCTCCAGAGTAAAAGAGTATAAAGGCATTGGTGTTGCAACTGTGACAACTCCAATGGAATTAAATGAAGCACAGAAAAGTGCAGTTTGTGCGAAACTGTTAGAAACAACATCTTATCGTGAGATGGAAATGAACTATCAGGTTGATGAGGCTTTGATTGGTGGAATGGTAATCCGTATCGGTGACAGAGTTGTGGATAGCAGTGTTGCTACAAAATTAGAAGAGCTGAAACGGCAGCTTTTAAAAATACAGTTGGCATAATTGTAACCGTGAAATAATAAGAAAGGTGCGTAAGATCTATGAATTTAAAACCGGAAGAGATCAGTTCGGTCATTAAAAGTCAGATTGAAAGATATGCTTCTTCATTAGAAGTATCCGATGTCGGAACTGTTATTCAGGTAGCAGATGGTATCGCCCGTGTTCATGGTCTTTCCAATGCAATGCAGGGAGAATTGTTGGAATTCCCCGGCGATGTATACGGCATGGTATTAAACTTAGAAGAGGATAACGTCGGTGCTGTTTTATTGGGAAGTCATAAAAATATCAACGAGGGTGATATTGTAAAAACCACCGGTCGTGTAGTAGAAGTTCCGGTAGGTGATGAATTACTTGGTCGTGTCGTAAATTCGCTTGGACAGCCTATTGATGGAAAAGGACCGATTCAGACAGATAAATATCGTCAAATTGAAAGAGTTGCATCCGGTGTTATTACCCGTAAGAGTGTTGATACACCTTTACAGACAGGTATTAAAGCCATCGACTCCATGGTTCCGATCGGAAGAGGCCAGCGTGAGTTAATCATCGGTGACAGACAGACAGGTAAAACGGCTATTGCGATTGATACCATCATCAATCAGAAAGGCCAGAATGTAAAATGTATCTACGTTGCAATCGGTCAGAAAGCTTCTACGGTTGCAAGCATCGTAAAGACATTAGAAGAGTTCGGCGCAATGAGTTATACAACCGTTGTTGCCGCAACCGCAAGTGAGCTTGCTCCGTTGCAGTATATTGCACCATATGCAGGATGTGCGATTGGTGAAGAATGGATGGAGAATGGAGAAGACGTATTAGTTGTATATGATGACTTAAGTAAGCATGCAACTGCATATCGTACACTCTCATTACTTCTTAGAAGACCCCCGGGACGTGAAGCTTACCCCGGTGATGTATTCTATCTCCATTCCAGATTGTTGGAAAGAGCTGCAAGAATGAGCGACGAATACGGCGGAGGTTCTCTTACTGCATTGCCCATTATCGAAACACAGGCAGGAGACGTTTCAGCATATATTCCGACCAATGTTATTTCCATTACAGACGGTCAGATTTATCTGGAAACAGAAATGTTCAATTCAGGTTTCCGTCCTGCAGTAAATGCCGGTCTTAGTGTATCACGTGTAGGTGGTGCTGCGCAGATTAAGGCTATGAAGAAAATTGCTGCTCCGATTCGTGTAGAGCTTGCTCAGTATCGCGAACTTGCATCTTTTGCACAGTTTGGTTCCGAATTGGATGCTGATACCAAAGAGAAGTTGGCACAGGGTGAAAGAATTAAAGAAATTTTAAAGCAACCCCAGTACAAACCAATGCCTGTACAGTATCAGGTTTTGATTATCTATGCTGCAACCAACAAGTATCTGTTGGATGTTCCGGTAGAAGATATTACCAGATTTGAACAGGAATTCTTTACTTTTATTGATACAAAATATCCTGAAATTCCGGAAAGCATTGCTACAACAAAAGTGATTTCCGAAGAAATGGAAGAAAAATTAATTAAAGCAATCGGAGACTTTAAGGAAGAATTTAAATAAGCAGATAGAAAGTAAAGGTGACAGATTATGGCTTCTATGAGAAGTATTAAAAGACGTAAGGGTAGTATTCAGAGTACCCAGCAGATCACCAAAGCGATGAAGCTTGTGTCTACCGTAAAGCTCCAGAGAGCAAAAGGCCGTGCAGAAAAATCAAAATCGTATTTTGAATGTATGTATGCAACTGTTAAGAGCGTGCTTGCTAAGAGTGGGAATATTGAGCATCCCTATTTGAAATCCGGCAGCAGCAAAAAAAAGGCAGTGATTGTCATTACCTCTAACAGAGGTTTGGCAGGCGGATACAATTCCAATGTAATCAAATTGATTACAAAGGGAGATTTTCATAAAGAAGATGTCGTTGTATATGCAATCGGTAGCAAAGGAAGAGATTATTTGTCCCGTCACGGTTATCAGATTGGCGGTGACTATTCCGATGTGATTGAGGAGCCGATTTATGCAGATGCAATGCGTATCAGCGATGACTTATTAAAAGCATTCGCCGAGGGTGAAATCGGAGAAATCTATTTAGCCTATACCGCATTCAAAAATACCGTAAGTCATATTCCTACATTGTTAAAACTGTTACCTATGGATACAGATGGAATAGAAGATGTAGATGACGATAAGGCACTTATGAATTTTGAACAGGATGAGGAAGAAGCATTAAATATGTTGATTCCAAAATATATCACAAGTTTGATATACGGCGGCATGGTCGAAGCAGTTGCCAGCGAAAACGGAGCTCGTATGCAGGCAATGGATTCGGCAACAAGCAATGCGGAAGAAATGATCGAGAAATTATCCTTACAGTACAATAGAGCCCGTCAGGGATCTATTACACAAGAATTAACCGAGATTATAGCAGGTGCGGAAGCAATCAGCTAAGTAAAGGAGTGAAAGAAAAGAAATGGCAGAAACAGCAATCGGAAAAATCACTCAGATCATCGGTGCGGTACTTGATATTAAGTTCCCGGAAGGAAAACTTCCGGAAATCAACGAAGCTATCGAGATTACTTTAAAAACAGAAGGTAAATTGGTAGTGGAAGTTGCACAGCACCTTGGAGATGATACAGTGAGATGTATCGCCATGGGTTCAACTGACGGTCTGGTAAGAGGAATGGATGCAATTGCAACCGGAGCTCCTATTACCGTACCTGTTGGTGAGAATACATTAGGACGTATTTTCAACGTTCTTGGCGAACCAATTGATAATAAACCGGCTCCGACAGATGTGTCATATGAGCCCATTCACAGAGCTGCTCCGGAATTTGCAGAGCAGTCTACAGAAACAGAATTATTAGAAACCGGTATCAAGGTCGTTGACTTACTTTGCCCTTACCAGAAGGGTGGTAAGATCGGTCTTTTCGGTGGTGCCGGCGTAGGTAAAACCGTTCTTATCCAGGAGTTAATCCGTAACATTGCTACTGAGCACGGCGGATACTCTGTATTTACAGGCGTAGGTGAAAGAACCAGAGAGGGAAATGACCTTTACCATGAAATGACAGAATCAGGCGTTATTGATAAAACCACCATGGTATTCGGTCAGATGAATGAACCTCCGGGAGCCAGAATGAGAGTTGGTCTTACCGGTCTTACAATGGCAGAATATTTCCGTGACAAAGGCGGAAAGGACGTATTGTTATTCATCGATAACATCTTCCGTTTCACACAGGCCGGTTCCGAAGTATCAGCACTTCTTGGACGTATGCCTTCAGCCGTAGGTTATCAGCCTACTCTGCAGACAGAAATGGGTGCTCTTCAGGAGCGTATTACCTCAACAAAGAACGGTTCTATTACATCCGTTCAGGCAGTATATGTGCCCGCCGATGACTTAACTGACCCGGCGCCCGCAACAACATTTGCCCATTTGGATGCGACAACTGTACTTTCTCGTTCAATTGCAGAGCTTGGTATTTATCCTGCAGTGGATCCGCTTGAGTCGACATCACGTATTCTGGATCCTCGTATCGTAGGTGAAGAGCATTATCAGGTTGCACGTGGTGTACAGGAAATCTTACAGAAATACAAAGAATTACAGGATATCATTGCTATTCTTGGTATGGACGAACTGTCCGAAGAAGATAAGCTTGTTGTTAATAGAGCCAGAAAGATTCAAAGATTTTTATCTCAGCCTTTCTTTGTTGCAACACAGTTTACCGGTCTGGATGGTAAGTATGTACCACTTAGTGAAACCATTCGTGGCTTTAAAGAAATTCTGGAAGGTAAACATGATGATGTTCCGGAAAGTTATTTCTTAAATGCAGGAACCATTGACGAAGTCGTTGCCCGTAAGAGATAGGGGTGATAGAAAGTGGCTGATTTATTCAAACTGAGAATTATCACTCCTGACCGCGTCTTTTATGAAGGCGAAGCGGAAATGGTAGAATTTAATACAACGGAAGGTGAAATTGGTATTTACAAAAAACACATTCCGATGACGGTTATTATAAAACCCGGTATCCTGACCATTACCGAGGAGAGCGAAACAAAAACGGCTGCTTTACATGCCGGATTTGCGGAAATCTTACCGGATCAGGTAACAATCATGGCTGAGATTATTGAGTGGCCTGTTGAAATCGATCAGGACCGTGCTGAGCAGGCAAAAGAGCGTGCCGAGGAGAGATTGCAAAATAAGACCCCGGAGACAGATATCGCAAGGGCTGAAACAGCACTCTTAAGAGCTATGGCACGTATCGAGGTATTAAAATAGTATTTACTTTTTTGAAAGGCAACTCCTTTGGGGGTTGCCTTTTTGTCGTCCTTACATGGAAAAGAAAAAGAACGAAATAGGATTTACATGCATAGGATAATAAAAAACGGAGTTAAAAAGATGGAAAAAGGGAAAATAATACCTTTCTATATGGCGTATCCTTTGCCTTTATACTATGAAGATGAACAGGAAGTTGTAAAAGATATGGAATATCTGCAGAGTCAGCACTCGGCGGAAATACGGTCATTGCAAAGGGAAATTATGGAAGTGATTAATCTTTTGGATTATGAAGGAAGTATGATTTATGATGAATATCCGGATCGTTTTTCCATGGAAAGACAGAGCAGGATGATTTGTGACCGGTTAAAGAGTAAATATCAGGATGATGATACATGTAAATTTCGAGATATGCTTTCGTGGGAAGGGTTTCAGGATATCATCAGGCTGTTGATGTATGATGAGATTTTGAAAAGGAGGCATAGAAAAAGCAGGGGATATCTCAGATTTTAATAAAAAATTAAAATTATTGGAGTATCTTAGGCATAAAATATAGTTGTGGTTTTTAGGGAAACGAATTAGAATATTATTGACCGTCCATTTAAAAAGGGCGGATGAAATACAAAAACAGATTATATTTTATAGAGAAGAAACCATATGAAAAGAGGAATCATAAAAGCGATTGTCTGCGTGATTTCATTTGTACTTTCGATACTGATAATCAGTTCGGTTATGAATCGCGGAAACAGTGATATTACCATGGAGATGAGTGAAGCATCATATCCATTGGTGTATGTCAATTATGAAGGAGAACACATTAATTGTCTGCATGGATACGCTCAGGAAATGGACGTATCTTTTATGCGTGATACGATTACTCCATTAGGTGAAAACCGGGAGCTTTCATTATATATTGATACGTTTAATACCAGTATTACTTCCATTGCCTATGAGGTACGCTCTACAGATGGTACAAGACTGATTGAGAGTACACAGCTATATGATTATATTGTGCAGACAGCGGGGATTTCGGCGGATATTCAGTTAAAGGATCTGATTGATCCGGATGAAGAATATGAGCTGATTATTTTGCTAAGTGACGTTCAGGGAAGACAGCTGCGCTATTATACCAGAGTGGTTTTACGGAGTGATAACCATATCAGCGAGGAGATTCGTTTTGCGCGTAATTTCCATGAGAAAACATTCGACCGGGAAAATGCTGACGAGATCGCACAGTATCTTGAGACAAATGAAAGTGGAGACAATACGACTTACAGTTATGTGAATATCCATAGCAGTTTTCGACAGATTACATGGGGTGATCTGACTGTGGAGAAAATGACAGAACCTCAGCTTTCTATTACGGAATTATTTCCGCAGACAGCTCGTATCACAATTTCTTACTATGTAAATGTTTTAACAGAAACCGGTGAGCGCAGATGCCGGGTAGATGAATATTACAGGCTTCGGTATGGAATACAGAGAATTTATCTGTTGAATTATGAAAGAATCATGACTGAAGTATTTGAAATGGATCTTGCTGCTTTCAACAACAATAAAATTGATCTGGGTATTCGAAATGCAAATGTGGAAATAGCGGAGAGTGAAGATGGAGGAGCGTTTGCTTTTGTATCCGCAAACAGATTGTTCTGTTATAATTCCAACAATAATCGTTTTTCCCAGTTGTTTGCATTCTATACAAAAGATCATGAAGATGAAAGAACCTTTTATAATCAAAATGATATACGTGTGCTCAGTGTGGATGAAGCCGGAAATGTTCAATTTGCAGTATATGGTTATATGAACCGGGGAACGCATGAAGGAAAAATGGGGGTAGCTGTTTATTTATTTAACGGCGTGTTAAATACCATTGAGGAAGAGGCATTTGTTCCCTACAACAGATCGTTTGCTACGCTTGAAAATGACGTTGAAAAATTAATGTATCTTAACAGCAATGAGGAATTGTTTGTCTATCTGGGTGGAAGTATTTTCTGCATCAATCTCAACGATAACAGCTATACTGTCGTTGCAAAAGATTTGGCACAGGGAAGTTTTAAGGTTTCTGAATCAGGCAGGATTGTTGTCTGGCCGGAGGGAGAGGATTCGGACCGCAGTCAGAATTTGAATGTCATGAATTTAAATACAAAAGTAATTTCAACCATTGATGCAGGTGTAGGTCATTATATTCGTCCGCTTGGATTTATGGAAGAAGATTTGATTTACGGTCTGGTAAATCAGTCGGATTTGTTTGTAGATAATGCCGGAAGTCTTGTGACACCTATGTTTTGTATTAATATTTGTAGCGAACCGGATAATAAAATCAGTATGCAGTATCAGAAGGATGATATTTACATTATGAATGTAATCCTTTCGGACAATCAGATTACCATGGAGCGGGCAAGGAAAACACCGGAAGGAGTTTATGTGGTCACATCAGCGGATCAGATTATGAGCAACACTTCCGAATTGAGACATGAAAATACGATTGATGTTGCGGCAACAAAAACACTGGAAAAAATTGTTCAGATTGCGGCAAAAAGTAATATTGCTACCAGGTCACTCAAATTTATGACTCCCAAGGAAGTCATGTATGAAGGCGGACATGAAGTGAATTTGGAATATCCCGAGAGCATGCATGAAAATTACTATGTATATGGTTCGGGAGGCATTTTGGGAGTATATGCTAAAGAATCAGAAGCTGTTAACATTGCGGAACAGGAATCCGGCACAGTACTGAATGGATATGGAGATTATGTCTGGATAAAAGCCAATCGAAATGTTTCCAATCAGATTATGAAAATTACGGCTACCATGCAGGATGAGAACAATTCTTCACTGGCAGTGTGTCTTGATACCATGCTTTTAGCAGAAGGCATCAGCAGAAACAGCCAATATCTGTTAGATCAGGGAGCTACTGCATTATCGGTACTACAGGATAATATGCCCGAAGATTGTGAGATACTAGACCTTAGTGGCTGTAGTTTGGATGCTGTGTTGTACTACGTCAATAGAGATATTCCGGTTATGGCGATTCTAAATGACAGAAGTGCAGTTATAATTATCGGATTCAATGAATTAAATACGGTTATTATGGATCCGGCAACCGGAACGATTTACAAAAAAGGTATCAATGATTCTACAGACTGGTTCAATTCCAATGGAAATCAATTTATTACCTATATCAATTAATATTTATACCTCCGAAACAATTCGGAGGTATTTTTCCTTTTTTGGATCTGTGTTCCCATTATATATGTGCCGAAAGTGCGATATATGGGGTTTTTGACCTTAGATGCAGACTTTTATCTCCGCCATCGTTTCTCACTTTTTATTGTTCGCAACTTTGGGGACATAGCCAGTCGCCCTAACAGAAATTATATATCTTTGCCCGCGTGAGCATGCCGCTTAGAAATGCCGAAAACCGAAGTATGAAGCGGCAAAGATATATATTTCTGTAAGGGTGACTGCCATCCCGCAAAGATTGCGAACTTTGTGAGAAACGTGGCAGAGCGTCTGCATAATCGGTCTACAAACCCCATATATCGCTCTTCCAGCATATCCTTTTCGGGAACACAAATCCGAAAAGGAAATTTTATTTTTTATGCGTTAATTTTAAAGATAATATTTCTGTATCTTTGCAGTACAAACAGAAGAATCATTCCCAATACACCACAGGATAATACTTCTCCGGCTCCTACGGTAAGCATGAAGAAAGGAATTCCTCCGGGGATGCCATATGCATAGGTTAGTACAAAGGGTATGATAATGGTATTTGATAAAATGGGGGGAAGAGGGGCACACCATTTCCATTTGCGCAACAGATAGGTTCCGATTGCACCGATTAAGGTTGCCAAACTACCAAAAATAATATCCCAGATTGCGGCACCTGTCATAAAGTTGCTGAGCAGGCAACCGATAAAAAGGCCGGGTACGGCTGCGGGAGTAAAATAGGGAAGAATGGTCAGTGCTTCGGAAATGCGCACCTGAATGGCACCGCTTGCAAGATCAAATGCATTGATAAACAAGGTAAGTACCACATAGAGAGCAGCTATAACAGCTGCCTGAGTGATGAAATAGGCTTTTTTGTTTTTCATGTTTTTTCTCCTTTAGTTTTGTTTTTTCTCCAAAATCGGATAGGTCAGGAAGGTCTCGAACTGACCGCAAACATGAATATAACATAGAGGATAAAAAAAATCAACTGTCTATGTCTTGACATCGAGAACGGTCGTTAACTATAATATAGAAAACGAGCGTTAACGCATGCGTTCGAAATGGAAAAACGAAGGGAAGATGGTTATGCAAAAATCAAGAAAAAAGCATCCTATTATTGGTGGAATTATATTAGGAATTTTGATAGTACTTATCATAGCAGGAGGTGTTTTCAGCCGGTTTGGTGGTTTTAGTACCGGAAAGTGTGCAGATACAGCAGAGTTTGCCAAATACACAGGACAGGTTTCAGAAATCACAATTCCTGAAGAAGCAAAAATTATTGCGTTGGGAGAAGCGACTCATGGAAATGCAGAGTTTCAGCAGTTAAAGTTAGATGTATTTCAGATTATGGTCGAAAAATATGGTGTCAAAGCCTTTGCATTAGAAGCAGATTATGGTTGCTGTGAGACTGCAAACAGATATATTCATGGTGGTGAAGGAACAGCCGAGCAGGCTGCCGATGCGCTGGACTTTCAAATTTACAAGACTGACGAGATGGCAAATTTGCTTCGTTGGATGCGTGAGTATAACGAAACAGCCGGTGAAGGAGAGGATATCTGTTTCTATGGATTTGACATGCAGAGATATGACGCAAATTATGAGCATCTGATTGAAGCGGCAAAAGCACTGGGAGCCGATACGACAGAACTTGAAAAAATATGGAATAATGGAGAGCTAAATACGGAATACACCGATGAGCAAAGAGAAGAGACGATAAAAGCGGTTAGGACAGAACTTCTTGAAAAGGAAGAAAAGGAAACGAATCGAGCAGTACATTTTGCCGACATTCTGCTCCAGAATATAGAACTTGGAAAAACAATGGAGAATGCCTGGGCAGGAATTGCACTCAGAGACAAACTGATGTCAGAAAACATCATGTGGATTCTCGATGAAGAGGAAGCAAGAGGAAACAGCCGCATCTTTATTTCCGGACATAATGGACATGTAAGTCAGTTTGGTTCTTATGACAATGAGAATAAATATATGGGAAACCTTTTAGCGGATAATATAGGGGAAGATGCTTATTTTGTAATCGGCACCGATTTTTACAAAACGACGAATAATATGCCAAAGACAAGTGTGGAACGAACGAAATTCACCGTTTATTCCCATGATCCGTTGGCAAAAGCAGCAAAGAAATGTGGATATGAAAGTTGTTTTCTGGATTTTTCAAAAATTCCGGACGAATCCGTTCTGAAAAATGAAGTTACAGAGTACTGTTATATGGGAAGTCTAGGCGAAAATCAGTTGACTATACTCAATAGGATTGTCATGCGTGTTCTTCCGTATACCTACCGAATCTGGGGAAGTCCTGCCAGCATGTATGATGGGATGATTTTTGTGACAGAGGCACATCCCACTGAGATTAGAAAATAAAGCGATTATCATGTGTGAGAAAGGAATGAGCGTTTATAACAGCTATGCGGATTTTAGCGGCACTATGTCATCGGATAATCAAGTAAGGAGTTGTTAGATTGGAGAAACGGAATACATATTTGTGCGAAACAGAATATATCGATTTTAATCATCCGTTGATTGAAAAAAAGTAAAGGAGTTAAGGGAAAAATCTGACAATTCTTTGGATTATATGAAGCAGGCGTTCTCATTTGTCAGAGATGAAATTTCTCATACATGGGATGTAAAAAAGACGATTGTATCAAAAAAGGCAAGTGATGTATTAAGAAATAAAACGGGTATCTGTTGGACAAAATCCTGTCTTTTGGCATCACTTCTTCGTGCAAATGGTATTCCTGCGGGTATCAGCTATCAGAAGCTGACAAGGGCAGATGAAGATGCCGGAGAGGGTTATATTATTCATGCCCTCAATACAGTTTACATCAGTGAATTGGATAGATGGATTCGTTTGGATGCGAGAGGTAATAAAGAAAATGTGCAGGCGGAGTTTAGTATCGACCAAGAGAAATTAGCGTTTATTGTGCGTCCCAAGCTTGGCGAGATAGATTATCATGATAATCATCCGGATTTAGATAAAAGACTATGTAAAATACTAGAGGAAAGTAAAAATATATTACAAATACATGCAGACTTTGATATAAACAACTTGGAAGGTGATAATCTATGAGTATTGAAGCAACAAAAGCAGAATTATGAACTCTTCAAGCTGTAACCATGGATATCTCACTTTACAGTAATTGATTCAATAATCTGGTAAAGAGGTTCGTGTTGACCATAGAAAAGCCATGAAAACAAAACATTCAGCGTTCCCCCGATTCTGTAAATTTGTTTATAAGGAAGGACCTTTGTTATATGAAATTGAAGAGTTTGATAATGAAGGAAATTGTCAGATCAAATACTGTAGATGAAGCTTGAACTTTTCCCTTTTAATTCTTTTCAAAGCTATTTTTCTGCAGATATTATGGCTTTGTATAAAGGAAAATGGCTATTGTGTATGCACAAAGAGCGTACCACTTGGGAGCATCCAAGCGGATGGATTGAAGAAGGTAAACTTGTTGGTTTTGCATGTTTTGATTCTTCCGCGAAAGGTTTTTTTGAACCGATTGGTGTAAGACCCGATCGTAGAGGTAAAATATTGGACAGGCTTTATTGATTAGAACCCTAAATGCAATGCGAGAGTATGGATATGCGATTATTGGATACGGCTTCCTCATCGGAACGGTATTTTATTTGATATAGAATCATTTTGAGAACAACGGAGGAAATTATGTGTACAAGTTTTGTAGTTAATAAAAGAAAAACACTGGTAGGTTGGAACTTGGATATTCTTGATATGATACATCGGATTCGAACTGATGATAATGGGGTTTATATTGAAATACTTGATGAAAAAGAGGGATGGCTACCTCTGTTTGGTGCAAATTCGAGGGGGGATTTTGTGGGAATGCCTACCTGTCATCCATTTGATGAGAGGAGTAATCCGAAAGCGGACGCGCCTATTTCAATGATGCTTGATATTGATTTATTGCAACAGAAGAAAACCTTTCAAGAAATAAAATCAATTGCAGAAAATGGACCGGTCTATAGTATTTCGGGTGTTACCTTTATGTCTGCACTTTCTGATAAAAATGGGAATGTGCTTCATATCATTCCGGGACAAGGATATAAATATTATGAAAAGCCTGAGTATGTGATACTTACAAATTTTTCACCCTTCAAAGGGGATAGTGAAAAACATCCATGGATGGGAATGGATCGATATCAAACTTCGGAAGAGTTACTTTCAAAGGCTACAGAAAATTTTGATGTAAAAGAATGTTTCGATATACTAAAGGCGTGTTCACAAGTAGTATGTCCTACTGTTGTTTCAATGGTATTTGATGTAAATGAAATGAAAGTATATTGGTGTGAAAATCGTCAGTGGGATAAAATAGAAAGCAAGAAGTTTTCCAATAGAAAATGATTCTATTGATTTACTTGTTGTTTAAAAGAGGATAAAGAAATTGATGAAATAACCTTCAGTTTGTAGGTAATGAAAAAACAGTCATTTCCATGGAGCATGCAGTTTACCCATATCCTATATGGGCTGTATGTGGATGTAGCGGTGCTGCTATTTGTGCTGGCGTTTTGGAAAAAGGGGAATTGTATATATATTCTGGCAGTCATTCTGGAACTTGGTGCGGTCTTTTTTTTGGAGCAGTCCATGCTCACCGTTTTTTTGCAGGGGAAATCTAACTGGTATCTGCCGCTGGCACTGGGGCTAAACTGTGTCGCGTTTTTCATAAATGCAATCCAGCGGAAAAAGAATGAAAAGGATGAATGAAGATGAACAAAATTCTTTTACTTGAGGATGATTTAAGCTTAATTAACGGACTTTCTTTTGCGCTTAAAAAGCAGGGATTTGAAATAGAAATTGCAAGAACAATAAACGAAGCAGGAGAGTGCTGGAGAAAGGGCCGGTATGACCTGCTTATTTTAGATGTTTCACTGCCTGACGGCTGTGGCTTTGAATTTTGCAGGATGGTGAGAAAAGAATCTGAGGTGCCAATTATTTTTCTGACAGCATTTGATGAAGAAATGAATATAATTATGGGACTTGACATCGGAGGAGACGATTATATTACAAAGCCTTTTAAGCTTGGTGTTTTGATATCAAGAGTTAATGCGCTATTGCGTAGGACAAAGCGTATTGAGAAAAATGATACAGAACTCGTTTCAAATGGGATCAAAGTAAATTTGCTGCAGACTCAGGTCTACAAAAATGGAGAGCAGATTGAACTTACGGCGGGAGAGTACAAACTACTCTGCCTTTTTATTCAGAATCCGAATATTGTTCTGACAAAAGATCAGATACTGCAAAGATTGTGGGATTGTGATGAAAATTATATTGATAGCAGTACATTGACAGTATATATTCGGAGACTTCGTATGAAGGTGGAAAACAATCCAAGTGAACCGGAAATGATCCTGACTGTCAGAGGAATGGGGTATAAGTGGAATGAGATTATTGGCTAATAAAAATATAAAGATGTTATTTATGACAATCGCGGTAATCATGACATTTTTGGCGGTAATATCTCAGGTAACAATCTACTTCTTATTTAGTAAATTATCACTTATGCTATTATTGTTTTGTATCATGGCAACTGTGCTTATTTTGTTTGCGGTTTATTGCTATTTTAAAAAGCAGGACAAGATTCTGGGAGAAGCAGCATCGAAAATCGAGGCATTTTTAGCCGGGGACATCGAGGCAAGAATAGAAAACGACGAGGAGGGGGAACTCTACAGGCTCTTCTGGTTAATCAATAATATGTCTGCTGTTCTGACTTCAAAGGCTGCAAAAGAGAACCGTGAAAAGATATTTCTAAAAAACACGATTTCAGATATTTCACATCAGTTAAAAACTCCATTGGCAGCTTTAAATATTTATAACGGTATTATAGAGGGGGCAGAGAATATGGAGCAGGTACGAGAATTTACCAATTTATCTGTGAAAGAATTGGATAGAATTGACACACTGGTTCAAAATCTTCTGAAGATTACCAGATTAGATGCAGGCACTATGGTGTTTCATAAAGAAGATGAAAATATTTCGGAGATTATCAAGGATATTGAACTGCATTTTGCATACAGAGCAGAAACAGAAGGTAAGTTAATATCCGTCTCAGGTTCAGATCATGTAACATTTTTCTGCGATAGAGACTGGATGACAGAAGCGCTTGAGAACCTTGTAAAAAATGCACTTGACCACACAGAGGAAGGCGATACTGTTTCAATTGCATGGAGCAGTTTCCATACAATATTAAAAATTGAGGTGAAGGATAATGGACGCGGCATTCATCCGGAAGACATCCATCATATTTTTAAGCGCTTTTACAGAAGCAGATTCTCCAAAGATTCGCAGGGAATTGGTTTAGGGCTTTCACTAACAAAGGCCATTGTGGAGGCGCACGGCGGAACCATAGAGGTTGATAGCAAAATGGGAGTTGGCACTACGTTTATTATGAATTTTCTGATTCCTTCAAAATTGTAGTATTTCTGTAATGGTACTGTAGGGGTGATAGAGTAGTATGTTTTCAGAAACAAAAATATGTTTTGAAAACAGAAGGAGACAGAAATCATGAATTTGTTAGAAGTAAAAAACATATCAAAGACGTATGGGAGCGGAGAGACTGCAGTAGAGGCATTAAAGAATGTTAGCTTTTGCGTGGAAAAAGGCGAGTTTTTAGCCATTGTAGGAGAGTCCGGTTCCGGAAAGAGTACTCTGCTTAATATGATTGGAGCGCTGGATTTGCCAACTGCAGGTAAGGTCATGATTGACGGCAAGGACATCATGGCAATGAAGGACAATGCTACTACCATTTTCAGACGTAGAAATATCGGTTTTATTTTTCAGGCCTTTAATCTGATTCCAGAGCTGACCGTGGAACAGAATATTGTATTTCCGCTTTTGCTTGATTATCAGAAGCCGGATCAGAGATATCTTGATGAATTGCTGAAGGTTTTGAATCTTGAGAATAGAAGAAAACATTTGCCAAGTCAGTTATCCGGGGGACAGCAGCAGAGAGTGGCGATAGGCAGAGCATTGATAACCAGACCCAGCATTATTCTGGCAGATGAGCCTACGGGAAATCTGGATTCACAAAACAGCAGCGAAGTGATTGCTCTGTTAAAGGATGCTGCCAGAAGATATGAACAGACAATTATTATGATTACCCATAACCGAGTCATAGCACAGTCTGCAGATAGAATCTTACAGGTAAAAGACGGTGTGGTTACAGATCTTGGAAGCGTGCAGGTATAAAAAGGAGGCAAAAACAATGAGAAGTTATTTGAGTTTAGCCTCTATTCAGGCCAAAGCACATAAAAGACAGAATAGGATGACCATTTTTTGCATCACGCTTGCAGTGATTCTGATTACAGGCGTTTTCACCATGGCAGATATGGAATACCGCCACGAAACTGTGAGAATGCTGGAACATCACGGGAACTGGCATATTTCACTTAAAAATATTACAAAAGAGGAAGCACAAGCGGTTACAAAAGAAGTATGGATAAAGGAAGGCTGCTGGTATGATGTTATAAATTATGACCTGGATAAAGACTACAGTATCTGTGGAAAGCAAACGGTAGTATGTGGAACGAATGAAAACTGGGACAAGATTATGTTTTGCATGAGAGAGGGAAAACTCCCTAAAAATGAGAATGAAATTGCAGTGAGCGAAAACTTCAGACGTCAATTTTCCAAAGAAATTGGTGATAAGGTTTCCTTGGTAACACCGGCCGGGGGTTATGAATATGTGATTAGTGGAATTGCAAAGGATGGATCTTTGCTTCAGACAAATGATGCAATAGGGGTTTTTGTTTCCATGGAATCCTTTGAAAAGATTATGAAGGAAAATGGGGAAAGTATGAACCCGGTTTACTTTGTTCAGTTTGGTAATACATGGACTATAAGAAAGACCATAGATAAACTGATGGCCGAACGCGGATGGGATAAGTCTGTTGTAGCCGAAAATGCAGCTATTCTTGGAATTCTGGGAATGAGTAGCAGCAGTTACATTGTAGGTTTATACGGTATAGCATTTTTCCTTGTTATACTAGTAATGCTGTCCGGCATACTCATGATTGCAGGCAGTATGAACAGCAACATTGCTGAGCGCACCCAGTATTTTGGAATGCTTCGCTGTATTGGAACAAGCAAGGCACAGATTAAGCACATCGTAAGACTGGAAGCATTAAACTGGTGTAAAAAGGCAATCCCTTTTGGAATCGTGATTGCAACACTTGCATCCTGGGGAATTTGTGCGATTCTTAGGTTTGTCATTGGTGGCGAATGGGGGAATATGCCGGTTTTTAAACTGAGCTCTATAGGAATCATCAGTGGTACCGTGATTGGTATTGTTACAGTACTGATAGCTGCTAATGCTCCGGCAAAGCGGGCTGCAAAAGTGACTCCTGTGGCGGGAATATCAGGAAATACGGAAAAAGGGAATGCAAAAAAGGCCGCCAACACGAAGCTTTTCAAAGTAGAAAATGCACTTGGAATTCATCATGCGATTTCGCAGAAGAAGAGCCTTATTTTGATGACGGGGTCCTTTGCATTGAGTATTATCCTGTTTTTGAGCTTTTCAGTTATGATTGACTGGATCGGCCATGCACTCAATTCCAACAAACCATATTCGCAGGATATGTCAGTTTATGCAAAAGATTATGCTCCTGTTTTGCCGCAGGAACTTGTTGCAGAAATTGAGAAAATTGATGGTATCAAATATGTATATGGAAGAATGCACATCTGTGATGAGATTACCTCCACGAAGGATGTAAATAAGATGGATTTGATTTCATATGAAGAGCTACAGTTTGATTGGGCAAAGGATGATTATTTGTCAGGCGATATTGAGGCGGTAAAAGATGACAGCAACTCAGTTATGGTTGTTTTTGACAAAAACAATCCACTGACTTTGGGTGATAAAATCTGGTACAGGGGAAATGAACTGACAGTAGCAGCTGTACTGAAAGACAGTCCGTTCAGTTCATCAGATATACCGACAGTTCTCTGTTCAGAGGAGACTTTTGAAAAGCTCACCGGAATTGATGAATATGC
>JAEDFR010000138.1 GCA_016297945.1 Lachnospiraceae bacterium
GAGAAACGATGGCAGAGATAAAAGTCTGCATCTAAGGTCAAAAACTCCATATATCACGCTTTCTGCATATTTTTTTCGGAAACACAAATCCGAAAAGGGTGATTTTTTATTAAAAAAGCGATATCATCAGGCACATATAAAATGCAACTGACAATATCGCTTCTGTTGTAAAAAAATATATGATGTTTACTTTTGTTCCTCAATCCACTCCTGCATATAATCCTCAATCAGGTAAAATGGTGCCGGACCCACACTGATTAAAAATTCATGGAAATCGCGCAGATTAAACCGGCTTCCCAGTTTTTCCTTTGCCTTGTTTCGAAGATTCATGAATTCTAAAAATCCCACATAATACTCTAAATATTCGGAAGGCTCTTCGACAACCATTTGAAATACTTCTTTGGCGGTTTCCTCATCGCCCATTCCAGTTTCCTCCAGGTACGCAAAAACATCTTTTTCGTTCCAACCATAATAATTAACACAGATATCAATATAAGCGGAAAGTGCCAATGAAACTGAATTATCATATTGTTTCATCTTTGCATAATCAGCATCGACATCCGCAAGTGTATAAGAATACAATTCAGCGTAAGTGGCAAATCCTTCTGTATATCCCGGAAAAGAAAACAAATTGCGGACTAAAGGCCGATTATAAGAAGCAGACGAAACAATCTGATATAAGTGTCCGGGATACCCCTCATGCGCTAACAGCGGATACAAATCCTCCTGATCTTCATATTTCTGATTGATATAGATTACATTATCATTCGGATCATCAATCGGAGGTGTCAGATAAAAAGCCGGATTGAGATGCTCTTCCATCGCTATGGGAACATTTTTTATTTCATAATTGACATCCGGAATATTTCCAAAGTCTTTTTGACACTTCTCAATCAGTTCCTCCATAATCTCATCCGGTTCCTTGGTTGATAACGGTTCATCATTCAAAAACATATAGTATAACTCCATATCATCATACAGTGTATCAAATATGGCACTCATGCGAGTATCTATAAACTCTTCCGTGGTCTTTTTTATTTCGGCAATACTCATATCACTGCCGACATTGGACCGAACCAGATATTCATAATATTCCTTACCCTTTTCAAAATTGCAAAGGCCAGCCTCGTTTTTTCCCTTTCCTTTTAAAGTCTCAAGATTTTTGGCAAGATTACGATATCCATCCATGACATCGCCAAGAACCAGCTCTCTATTTTGCTTTTTGTATTCTTCCTTTTTTTCATCAGAGATATCATCTAAAGGAGCGATACGAATACTAAATGTATCAATCAGATAACAATCCTTTGGATTTTTGGTGAATTCTTCACAGGCTTCAATCGTATCTTCCAGAGCAAAATCCGGCATACCCAATCCGACATCTGCCTTTTCCTGTTCATACACGAAATAAGAGGAAAATGTTTCATCAACCTGTGAAAGCAATGCAAGATAATCTGTCACATCCTGTTCACAGCGAAATGTATATTCAGCCAGTAAAACAGGAAGCTGTGTATGCATCCCGGTAAGCGGCGAAAATATTTCTCCGTAATAATATAAATCTTCCGAAGCCAGCTCAAGCTCCACATAATCATCCAGAATATCATATGCAATCTGCTGTTCCTTTGTCAGAGCATCTCTGGAAAACTGTTGCAATGTCTCCTGCAATTCTTCCAACTCTTTCTTCGTATCCTCAGCATCGGAAGTATCATAAGAGCCAAGTGACACTTCATAATCTTCTATTCCATAATTTTGGGGATACGCAACGGTATAATGCAAATCAATGGTATTTTCTACGATTTCACCCAAAAACATATTTTTTGAAAATTCATCAAATCGCTCTGAAGCGCTTAATTCTGTATCATCAGGATAATACTCCGATATTTGACCGGAATTATCTGTCCCATTGTTTGAAGAAGCAGAATCCCAACTGCATCCTGTCATGACAAGAGCAAGAATTAAAGATACTGACAACGCATACCTGCATTTTGCATTCATCCTTTTTATCATCCGTACAACCTCTTTTTCATTTGCCCTAAAACTATAGCTTTTAATCTAAATGTATTCATCTTTCATCCAGCACACTTCAAGTTTCTTTATAATACAATATGAGCCAATTCTAAAAGTAAGCCTGCGCTAATTCCACATACATACAAAATACCGATAACTTTCAAAGTATCCTTAAAAGAACTGTTAACACGCCATAATACAACCAGTCCAACACCGGCACCAACCAGCAATCCGCTCATCATGGCGCCTAAACTCATCAAGCCTTTTAAATATAAATCCGTGATAATAACCGATGCAGCACAGTTTGGTATCAATCCGATAATGCCTGACAACAATACACCTATGACAGGCTTATTTAAAATGAAATTGTAGAGACTTTCTTCTCCAACTGCTGTCAATACCACATTCAAAGTAAAGGAAATAAGCAGAAGGAATAAAATAATATGCAGAGTATGCTTAACTGCCGATTTCAAAATACCGTCATTGCACTTACACTGTTCACTCTCACATATCTTTTTAATAAAAAAGGCTTCATCCTCCGGCACCCGTTCCGCATATGCACGCATATGCATACTGCGTGCAAAAATCAGATCTACACAAAAGCCCATGATTAAGGCAATGAAAAATTTCAATCCCAGAATTTTTATCATCGTAACAACCGGAACATGCTCGGAAATAAGAATAGGAAGCATCTCATCTGATGTTGACAGATAAACCGCAATCAGCGTGCCGATTGTAATGACACGTCCGGCATAAAGATTGGATGCAGCGGCAGAAAATCCACACTGTGGCACAACACCGCAGAGTGCACCAAATAAAGGGCCCATTTTCCCCGATTTGCGAATGGCATCCTTTGATGTTTCTTCCATCCGATGCTCTACGTATTCCATAACAATATATGTCACAAAAAGAAAGGGTAATATTTTCAAGCTGTCAATTGCTGCATCCAGAAAACAATCCCATATCATGTTTATCATAATGTAATTCCTCCAGTGACTTTCACAATACTGAAAATCTTTCATTTTGTCAAGTTAGCAAATGCTTACTAAATTGTTATTTACCAGCAGCTTACTCCACTACCATTTCTCTCATCTTCCTCACTATCCTTTTTTCCATTCTGCAGACCTGAACCTGATTAATGTGCAACATCTGTGCTATTTCTGTCTGTGTTTTTTCTTCATAAAAACGCCATTGTATTAATTTACGCTCATCATCATCCAATCTTTCCAAAAGCTCTTTAATCAGAATATGGTTTAAAAGCTTGTCCTTTTCCAAATCATTTTTATCATTTGTACTTCCACCCATATGCCCGTTTTGTGAAATCTGATCCACTAAAAAAATCTCATTGCCATCTGACTGATACACCGTCTGATAAATCGATTCAACCGGTTTATTCACTTCCATTGCCATAACAATCTCTTCATCTGACAATCCGGTGATCTCCGCTATTTCATGCATGGTCGGCTGACGGTTATATTCCTGCACAAACTTTTCCGTGGCCTTCATAATATGGTAGCTGTTTTCCTTTAAACTCCTGGAAACCTTAATCAGTCCGTCATCTCTTAAAAAGCGTTTGATTTCTCCCGCAATTAACGGAACCGCATAAGTTGAAAACTTCACCTGATATGAGACATCAAACTGATCAATGGATTTCATTAATCCGATACAGCCGATTTGAAATAAATCCTCCGCATCATAACCCCTGTTTAAAAATCGTTTCACAATATAATGGACCAAACCAAGATTTTCTTCAATCAATGTATCTCTGGCTGATTTATCGCCCGTCTTCGCCTGTAACAACAACTGCGTCGTCGGGTCCATCATATTTTATTTTTCACCAATCCTTTTACTCATATAGACTTTCGTTCCCATATTCTTTTGGGACTCCACACACAACTCATCCATAAATGCTTCCATAAATGCAAAGCCCATACCGGAGCGTTCCATATCCGGTTTGGTTGTAAACAAGGGTTCCATCGCCTGCTTTACATCATCGATTCCAATCCCTGTATCTTCAATCAAAACATACAATTCATTCTGACACCGGAAGCATTCCATATGTACCATTCTATTTTCATTTTCATTATGATTATCTCTTTCGCCTTTTTCTCTGCCGTTGTTATCTGTGTTGTGATTTTCTCCGATGATATTTTCTCTATTGTAATTTTCCCTGTCGTCATTTTCCCTGCTATCATTTTTCTTCAGCAGACCATATTTTTTCTCTTTGTTTTCCCTACTGTAATCACAATAACCATGAATAATGCAGTTTGTTACCGCCTCCGAAACCGCAGTTTTCACATCGTCCACCTCTTCTAACAAAGGATCTAATTGAGCCATGAATGCAGCAACTACTACTCTTGCAAAACTTTCATTTTCCGGGATTGCATCAAACTCAAGTTCCATATAGTTATCCGAAGCTAACTTTTTTTCTTTCCAGACTGTTTCACAGTTTTTCTCACATTTTTTAACCATTATTACTCCTCCACTCAGACTATTTCGATCATATCTTTTAAACCGGACATCAGTAATATTTTCTGAATTCGTGCATTGACATGCATAGCCACAATTTTCCCACCAAAACAGGACACTTTCTTATAACGTCCTACAATCAGACCAATTCCCGAGCTATCCATAAACCTCGTATTCTCAAAATCAAAAATCACATTTTGCGCTTTATTATCCAGCAGATATTCATCTATTTTCATTCGTATTGCATCTGCTTTGTGATGATCCATTTCTTTTGGCATCATCACAAGCAGACAGTTGTCTTTTACCGCATACATTTCTTCCATAATCTATCCTCCTTTTGAATTATTGTATTGTTTCACCGCTGATTAGCGGTCGTCAAGTGCAATTGTGCAAGCACATTGCACTTTCCTCGTCGCCATAACCCCGGTGAAAACGCTTCGCTTATTTCACCGCTGATTAGCGGTCGTCAAGTGCAATTGTGCAAGCACATTGCACTTTC
>JAEDFR010000139.1 GCA_016297945.1 Lachnospiraceae bacterium
AATTCTCATTTTAATGCTTTTTTTTATATTTCTTTTTTTGAAAAAAGTAATATACTTATATATATAGTATTAGATGAATTTTTAAAAAAACTTTGATTTCATATTTTTTGATATTGGATTCAAAAGTATTTTGAACCTTAGGTACGATAATTTGAAGGAAGTGGTATATATGAAGAAATCTAAAAGAGCAGTAATTTCTGTAATGATGGTATTGTTAATCATGATGTTGCAAGGATGTTCGCCATCAGACTTATCCTTTTCAAAATTAACAACACCGACAACAACTCATGAAGTTAATATGGATAAATATAGTAGTTACAAATTTGAGGTTTCATTAACGGGTGATATGACACAAAAGTATGAGTGGTATATATACTCTACAGGAGAAATAGATGAAACCGGTGCCAAGTTCAGAAAAGGTCTTTTTAACAAGACATATTATTGGAATTATGGATACAGAGTTAGTGGTGAGAATGATTTCTATGTTTATCTGCTTTTGGTTAAGGATGGCGATTTAGAAACCTGCAGAGCTTTTCCGTATCAAGTACATTTTTCTGATTCCGGAATTAGTTTAGCAGAAGAAAATGCATTTACTTTATCGGGAGATCCGGATTTGTATAAGGAAATTTCTGACAGTATTACATTGACAACAAGTTATTAAGACGAAGCCTCATTCGATTCAATATCTTATGAGGCTTTTTTGATTTCTGTTTTTCAGATTAAATCAATTATTTCGGAATATTTTGATACTCTTATCGAAACATTTTAAAATGCTTTTTTCGTTTTTTCGAAACAATTTGAAAACACTTTGGTATCATATTTTTTTGTGGTATAATAAATTGGATTACGCTTGAAAGTAGAATATGAAATGTATTTATTATTATGATGTTGGGGTCAAAAGTTATTTTGACCCCATGATACCAACGGATTGCTACGCACTTTGTGCTCTCGCAATCCTAAAACATTCGAAATCCGCCCTAATCGGGCTACTTTCTCATGTTTTGCGGGTTCCAAAGTCATACTTTTTCATGCGAGCATGAAAAGTATGACCTTTTGACCCTGGTATCATTATTATTACATGAATCATGACATTGAAAAGATTAATATATTAGAATGAAGACGTTTGAAAGTAAATTAAATCAAATTGAGAATAGTAATTTATATCCGTTTCATATGCCGGGACACAAAAGACGTCCGATTAATTCGCAGTTAGCTTCTGCTTACGTTCGTGATATTACTGAAATTGACGGATTTGATAACTTGCATCATCCGACGGATTTCATACGTCTTGAAGAAGAATTTGCGGCAAAGCTTTTTGGTGCAGACGAAAGTTTCTATCTAATAAACGGAAGCAGTTGCGGTATTCTGGCAGCAATTCATAGTATATCCAATGTTCCGGGCAGACTTCTGGTAGCAAGAAATTGTCATAAATCGGTTTTTAATGCTCTCTATCTGATGGGAAAAGGAGTAGATTACATTTATCCGGAATGGGATAAAGCTTATTCGTTCAATGGTTCTGCCTGTGTTGATCAAATAGAAAAAATGATTTGCAGGGAATCTTACGCGGGTATCATTCTTACTTCACCCACATATGAAGGGATTGTCAGTGATATAGAAAAAATATGTGATTTTGCCCATTCTTATCACATACCGGTTGTCGTAGATGAGGCGCATGGCGCACATTTGGGAATTTGGGGCGGAGATGGTTTTTTACCAAAAAGTGCAATACAGTGTGGTGCTGATATTGTGATTCAAAGTACGCATAAAACACTACCTGCAATGACGCAGACGGCATTGTTGCATGTGCAGGGAAAATTGATTGACCGGATAATCTTAAAGCATCAATTGACGATATTTCAATCCAGCAGTCCGTCATACATTTTGATGGAAAGTATATCAGATGCGTTGCATTTTTGTGCAGAAAGGAAGCATGAACTTGCAGAAGCGTATACAAAGCAACTGGAAGATTTTTATGATGAAACCGCTTCCTTGAAAAATCTGTATCTGTTTTCAAATAAAGATACGCAAGGCTCTTTTGTTTATGATCATGATCCGGGCAAACTGGTGATTTGTATCAGAGACAATGTTGGCATGACCGGAAAAGAGTTAGGTTTGCTTTTACGGGAAAAGTATCAATTGCAAATGGAAATGGAAGAAGAGAATTATGTCATTGCCATGACAAGTGTTATGGATACAAAAGAAGGTTTTCAAAGGCTTTTAACGGCTTTAAGGGAGATAGATTGGGAATTATCCAATCAATTATCCGATAGAAAAAGAGAAAACGGAGATATTATAAAGAACAGACCATTTCCTTATTCTAGGACAAGACTTACCATCCGGGATGCTATGAATAGCAAAAGCATAGAATACTATTTAAAAGATGCGAAGGATAAAATCAGCGCGGAATTTATCTATTTATATCCGCCCGGGATTCCTTTGATTGTTCCGGGAGAGCAGATTACACAAGAGGTGTTGGATTACTTAACGGAAAAAGGCGATGCAGGGTTAAAAATACAGGGACCTGCAAAAATCGATCAGGGAATCATAGCCTGTGTATCAGATGAATAGAAAGACGAGGATATTAAGATGAGAAAAACAAAAATTATATGTACAATAGGTCCGGCTTCGGAAAGTGAAGATAAATTAAAGGAATTAATGTTAGCAGGCATGAATGTTGCCAGATTTAATTTTTCACATGGTACGCATGAGGAGCAGAAAAAGAAATTGACAAGTGTCATAAAGGTAAGTAATGAGCTGGGACTTCCGGTAGCAACATTACTGGATACGAAAGGACCTGAAATCCGTTTAAAGGATTTTGAAAACGGAAAGGCACAACTTGAAGCGGGACAAGAGTTTATTCTGACGACAGAAGACATTTTAGGAACAGAAAAAAAGGCATCTATCACATATAAAAATTTAAAGAAGGATGTAAAAGAAGGGATGACGATTCTGATTGATGACGGAAAAATCGAAATGGTCATCGAAACGATTACGGATACGGATATTGTCTGTCGGGTTATCAATGGCGGAACCGTATCAAATCACAAAGGAATCAACGCCCCCGGAGCAGTTTTATCCATGCCGTATATCAGTGAAGTTGATTATCAGGATATTATCTTTTGTGCTCAAATGGGATATGATTTTCTGGCAGCATCCTTTGTACGCTGTAAAGAGGATATTTTAGAGGTCCGCAAAATTTTGCAGGAGCATAACAGTTATGCAAAAATAATTGCGAAAATTGAAAATATGCAGGGAATTGATAATATTGATGAAATCCTGGAAGTCGCGGATGGTATTATGGTTGCACGTGGCGATATGGGTGTTGAAATCCCGCTTGAAGAAGTACCGGTTATCCAGAAAAGCATGATTAAAAAAGCCGTTGCCAAAGGAAAACATGTTATTACGGCAACACAGATGTTAGAATCAATGATCGGAAATCCCAGACCGACCAGAGCGGAAACCGCCGATGTTGCCAACGCCATTTATGATGGAACCACTGCTATTATGCTTTCCGGTGAGACCGCGGCAGGAAAATATCCGGTTGAAGCAGTTAAAACGATGGCGAGAATTGCAGAAAGAACCGAAAAAGATATTGATTACGGTGGAAGAATGAAAAAGGCGAATCAGGATATCCAGACAGATATTACTACGGCAATTTCACATGCTACCTGCACAACCGCAGCTGATTTAAAAGCAGCTGTCATCATTACGGTAACGATGTCCGGATTTACAGCCGGTATGATTTCCCGTTTTAAACCGGAATGTCCGATTATTGGATGCAGCGTCAATCCAAGAGTATGCCGCCAGCTCAATCTCTCATGGGGAGTACAGCCTTTACTTATTGAAAAAGAAGAAACAGCAGATGATCTGTTTGAAGAGGCAACGCAGCAGGCGAAAAAAGCGGGGCTAATCAAAGACGGAGATATTGTGGTACTGACTGCAGGTGTGCCGTTAGGAAAGGCCGGAACCACCAATATGTTACGAGTGATTGAGGTATAATCTTAGAAAACAGGGGAAACAAATGGGAAAAATATTTTACCTTATGGGGAAAAGTTCATCAGGTAAGGATACAATCTACAACAAGCTTTTACAAAACAAAAAATTGAACCTGCAAAAAATTGTACTTTATACAACCAGACCTATCCGGGCAGGAGAAGAAAACGGAATCCATTATTATTATGTGGATGAAAAGAAAACGGATGAATTGATAAAGGCAGGCAAGGTAATAGAATTAAGAGCCTATGATACATTTTATGGTGTCTGGAAGTATTATACGGTTTGTGATGATCAGATTGATTTGGAAAAATCAGACTATTTGATGATTGGGACCATTGAATCTTTTCAGAAGACAAAGGCCTATTTTGGAAGTGAACGAGTCGTACCGATTATGATAGAGTTAGATGACGGAGTTCGTTTGCAAAGAGCCTTGGACCGCGAACGAAAAGAAGAGCATCCGCGTTACGAGGAAATGTGTCGAAGATTTTTGGCAGATTCGAATGATTTTTCCGCAGAAAAGAAAAGAGAAGCAGGAATAGAAAAGGAATTTTATAACCAAAATCTGGAAGAATGTCTGCATGAGATAGAGGCATATATTTTGTCAAATCAATAAGGATTATAAAAAGATATTAAAAAGATATTGAAATAAGTTTTCAAATATTGTCCTGCAAAAGAAAAGCCGTGATAAATCATAAAATGCTTTGAGAGGATTTATGAAGAAGGGATGGTGAGTAAATGGACATAAAAGTAAATCAGGTTGCGCCCGTGCCACAGGTTAACCAGACTGAAAATGTACAGGCCGGAGACGGAACATTTAAATTTATTCTGGCAAGTAATATTGCGGAACAGGATTTGCAGGTCCGTTTAAGCGCCATGATGCAGGAAATCACGCAGCAGGGTGACAGGATTTCCAAGAAAATGGATGTTCGGGATATGAAAAAGTAT
>JAEDFR010000140.1 GCA_016297945.1 Lachnospiraceae bacterium
CCAGGTATAAAACGCCTGCTGAGATTATGAATGTGCTTTTCAATGATTATATTGAAAATATTGTGGATAAAGCTTATCATCGGCTGCTTACCTCAGATAATGTTTCAAAATTTCGTCCGGAGATTATAGAAAGATTGGAAAGTAAAAGCCGAAGTAAATCTTATGTCGAAAAAGCGAGCGAAGAACTTTCTAGCATCCGGGAGATTTCTAAGGATGAGGCAGAGGAACTGGTCTATCACTATATTCATCAGGTGATAGACGCTTTTCAAAACATGGATGAAATCTTATCGGAGATTAACCACAAGAATACGCAGTATCAAAGGGCAGCAATCAACAGGGCAAAGTTTTATCTGATAGGTGGGGAAGACGTCAGAGGACAGATTAAGGAAATCCTATCGGGGATGAACGAAGAAATCAACCGGGAAGAAATGGATTTGGGCGGTATTTATCGGATTGAATTCATGGATGAATTGATCCGGATTTACAGTGCTGCTGTGTTGGATGAAAAGTCTCTTTATACACCGATTGAGGGAAAAAAGGCATTTGAACCGGAAATGCTTCAGGAAGAAGAGCCGGATACGGAGCTTCGAAATGAAAAAATGAGACGGATGTTAGAAAAACTGGCAAGAGTTTTAAATCCGGAGAAAGTAAACAGTTACGTGGAAAAACAACTTGGAAACAGGCAGGAAATGTTAGCTTCAGACCTACCCTTGGAAAATGCAGATGATTTTGTCAAGATGATTTACATCAGACTTTATGGGCAGAGAAAAAATATGAAGTATACAGTTGATGTAAAAGAGCCGGTAAAAAAAGAAGGATATCGTTTTACTGATTTTACAATACATAGGAAGGGATATTGATAGGAATGGATATTCTAAATGGGATGTTGCAACGGGATAAAGATGATTTTTCAAGGATATGCAATCGACTGCTAAGTTCCTGTTTTCTATGCAAGAAAAATGAAACGAATAAGTCGGATTATTATTTTGTGATGAAATATAAAGAAAAGTTCGCCGAATGTTTTGCTCTTTTGGGATATCGGCTGGAGATTAATGAGGAATATGGTGTCATCCAACTGACAAATCCACAAAACTATAATCGCTATAATTTGAAATTGTTCGAATCAATTCTTTTGTTGATACTTCGAATCCTATATGATGAAAAGCGAAGAGAACTATCTGTCTCAGATGAAGTGATTGTAAATGTCGGGGACATACATGAAAAATTTTTAAGCTTGAAAATCCGGGATAAGATGATTGACAAAACAACTTTTCGCAATGCTATCAGCACATTGAAGAGATTCCAGATTATTGAAATACTGGATAGTAATCTTACGGATGAGGAAGCTCGTATCATCATTTTTGATGCCATTTTAATGGCTGTTCGGGTGGAAGATATCAAGGCTGCCTATGAGAAACTGGAGATATACAGAAAGGGAGGAAAAAGCAGTGAAGAAGCTGATGAGAGTGAAGCTGATTAACTGGCATCGATTTACAAATACGACAATAGAATTTGAGAAATCTACTTTGATATCCGGTGAAAATGGTGCAGGCAAGTCTACTCTTTTAGATGCAATCCAGTTTGTGATAATCTGTTCCACAAATTATTTCAATAAAGCGGCACACGAAAACGGAAAGAGAAGATTATCAGGATATATCCGTTGTAAGACGGGGCGTGAAAACAAACCGTATGAGCGTACCGGTGAGATCAGTGCGCACATTGCATTGGAATTCTACGAAGAAAAAAGGGATAAGTATTTTGTGGTGGGAGCTGTAGTCGATTCGGCTTCTGAAGGGCAGGAGAAAACGGCAAGATATCTGATGGACGGCATCCGTCTTGAGGATTCTCTTTTTTTTCAGGGAAAGACTCCGAAGTCTATCAATCAGTTCAGAACCACAAATGCTAAGAAAATTAAACAATGGTGCACGACGGATAAAGAGGCCAGGTCTATGGTTAAAAACAGATTCGGACGAATTGAAGATAAGTTTTTCCGGTTGATACCAAAGGCACTGGCTTTCAGACCTATCGACGATATTAAAGATTTTGTTTATTCGTATGTATTGGATGAAAAAGAAGTGAATATTGATGTGTTGCGTGAAAATGTTCGCACGTATCAGGATTTGCAACGTACATTGGAGAATGTGAAGATTCGTATTGGCAGATTGGAAAAGATCAATGCGATGCATGATCAGGTAGAAGATGGTTTGCGCAAGGATAGTCAGTATGAATATTACCTTGCCAGAGTGGAAACGGATCTGATTGATGAAGACATAAAGAGAATGAAATCAGAAATTCAGTCTGACACGTTCAGACTGGAGGAGCAGAATAGACAGATTAATTCAGTAAGAGCAGAGCAGAAAGAGAAGCAGCAAATCAGGGATGATTTGAGGGCTGAGCTGGCAACCGATAAGGATTTTCTGGCAAAGGATGAACAGGAGAAAAAGCTGTGTTTATTGGAAAGTAAAAAAGAAGAAATGCTGGCAGAACGTGACATCCTTCAGAAAAGCATAGACGCGGCGAAGGGACAGATAAAAAATCTCTTAGAGGTCAAAGATGTAGATAACTCTGTAAAGCTTTACTACGATAATCTATGTGAAATAAACAATGATATTAATCTGGCAGAGATGAAAGATACACTGTTGAATGTCATCGCATATAAAAATGATATGCGTGATAAGATATTCAAAAAGAGAGCAGAAGTATTAGCTGAAGAAGCAAGGGTCAGCGGTCAGAAACAGGAATTAGACAGAAAAATAGAACAATTAATGAAGAAAAAACTATCTTATGCAGAAGATGTCGAGCGTGTCAGAACGGCCATTAAAGAAGAATTCCTGCGCATTGGAAGAACGCCGGAGCCCCGCATTTTATGTGAGATGTTAGAAATCACGGATGCATCCTGGAGAAATGCGGTGGAAGGCTATCTAAATACACAACGCTTCTACATTTTAGTAGAACCGGATAGTTTTGATATCGCACTAGGAATTTATGACAGACTTCGAAAAGAGAAAAAGGCATATGGAGTTGGCCTTATCAATACACAGAATTTGGAACAGTATGATACCGCACCGGAAGGATCGTTGGCTACAGTTGTCACTTCGAAAAACAAATATGCAAAACGGTATATTAATATGATTTTGGGTAAGGTGCATATGTGTGCACATTATCGGGATTTGAAAAATTATAAAACGTCCATTACAAAAGAATGTATGAAATATCAGAATAATGTAGCCAGTGCTATAAAGCCGGCTATCTTTGATACCCCATACATTGGTCAGAATGCGTTAAAGGTGCAGTTAGAACAGGCTAAAGGAAAACGCGAAGAGATTAAGGAACAATTAAAGCAGATTCGCATCAGACTGGAACAGATGGAATTTGTTCTGGAACCTTTGGAAACGGAGCATGATACCGACATCAAGTATAGGCTGGATGTGATTGGAAGTTTACGCCAGGTTTCTTTCGAAATTAATAAATGCAAAGAAAATATCGCTACTTTGGAAAAGAACTCCAATATGATTATGAAACAGGTACAGCTTTCAACGTTAGATAAAATCTTAAGTGAGCTGACGGTTCAATTGGATTCATTGAATCGGGCAGCAGGCAAGACAGAAGAAAGAATCAGTCTGACAAAAATACAAGTGGAAAATGAGCAGATAAAGCATGCCGAAAAAGCAGTTATTTATGAGGAACTGGGAAGGAAAGCCGGAGATTCTCTTCCAATCTGGCAACAGGAATATGAGAAACAAAACGAGGATAAGTCATTTTCACAATTTAGGGATAACTATGTAAGACGGAGAAAAGCAAATCAGACGTTGGTGGATAAGGCGTTAGATGCCATGAAGGAATCCATGGGAGAATATAAAACAGCTCATGATTTTGGCTCACCTGCTACAATGGAAGGATATCCTGATTTTGAAGCTGAGTATTTGAAACTCAAGAATTCCGAATTGCTACAGTATGAAGGAAAGGTGGAGACAGCCAGATGCGCAGCCGAAGAAGAGTTTAGGGAGCAATTTTTATCAAAATTACAAGAGAATATGAAAATGGCGCAGGCTGAGTTCAAAGAACTGAACAAGGCACTTGATGATATTAAGTTTAGCAACGAAAAGTATGAATTTCTCTATATGCCAAGTAAACGATACAGACAATATTATGAGATGATTATGGACGATTTTAATGCCATGCAGGGAGAATCCATTTTTAGCGGTCTGTTTCATGAAAATCATAAAGCGGTAATTGAGGAATTGTTTGAGCGTCTTGCATTGGATAATGACAATAATGCGAAAGCATTGGATGAGTTTACAGACTATCGAACTTATATGGATTATGATATTCGGATTATTCATAATGACGGTAATTATTCCTTGTATTCCAAGGTATGTGAGGAAAAGAGCGGTGGAGAGACGCAGACGCCATTTTATGTGACGGTAGCTGCATCTTTTGTTCAGCTTTATAAAAATAATATCGGTGGGGAAGCAATCGGTCTTGTGCTTTTCGATGAGGCTTTTAACAACATGGATGATGAAAGAATTGGTGGAGTTCTGGAATTTTTGAGAAGATTGCCGCTACAGATTCTGATCGCAGCGCCACCTGATAAAATACAGTATATCAGTCCGTTCGTTGAAGAAACATTACTGGTAATGACGGACGAAAAGGTGAGTTTTGTAGAGAGGTATATCAATGGTGCAGTATGATCGAAAGGTATTAAATTGTCTTTTAGATACATATGAGAATAGTTTGTTATCTACAGGGGAGAATAAGCGGGTGATACAGATCGAGTTCCGTTTTACGAAAGCATCAATCCCATCCTATTTTGATGAGAGTTCAAACGAATATGAAAGTATTCACGTTTTGATGAAACTATTGGAAAGCAAAAAGCTAATCCGTATTATTTGGAAGGATAACAAGCAGGATTATCT
>JAEDFR010000141.1 GCA_016297945.1 Lachnospiraceae bacterium
GTGCGAAGCAATCCGTGGTATCATGGAAATAAAAAAGGTTATACTTTTCATGCTTTGCATATATTTATTTTACGGAGGAAAATATGGCAGAAATCAGACCATTTAAAGCGATTCGCCCTGCGGCCGGATATGAGGCTAAGATTGCATCATTACCCTATGATGTATATAGTCGTAAAGAGGCGAAAGAAGTTGTAAAGGGACGACCGGATATGTTTTTAAATATTGATCGCGCGGAGACGCAATTTGAGGATGATGTTGATATGTATTCCGATTGTGTTTACCAGAAAGCAAATGAGTTGCTGCATGCGATGATTGACGACGGACGTTTTATAAAAGAAGACAAATCCTGTTATTATATCTATCAGTTGACGATGGATGGAAGAGCACAGACCGGACTGGTAGGATGCTCACAGGTTGAGGATTATGTGAATCAGACCATCAAGCGTCATGAAAATACCAGAGCCGATAAAGAATTGGATCGTATCAGACATGTTGAGACAACCAACGCACAGACGGGACCGATTTTTTTGGCATATCGGAAAGATGAACGTTTACAGCAACTGATTTCCAAAAATATGACGAAGCCCCCCATTTATGATTTTGTTTCAGAAGATTTGGTGGGGCATAAAGTCTGGATCATTGATGATAGCGAAGATATCAGGGAAATTATGAGCTGTTTTGAAAAAATGGATTCGATCTATATCGCTGACGGTCATCACAGATGTGCATCTGCTGTCAAGGTATCCCTTAAACGTAAGGAGCAGTATCCGGATGATGATCCGGCAGAGGCTTATCACTATTTCCTTTCTGTTTTGTTCCCGGATGAAGAATTAAAGATTCTGGATTATAACCGTGTTTTAAAAGAATGGAATGGTTATACAAAAGAAACACTTTTGCAGGCACTTGAACAGGATTTTGATATTGCGAAAGCAGATTGCAGTCCTTATGCACCACAAATAAAAGGAACGTTTGGTTTATATTTGGATCATACCTGGTATCAGATGACGGCGAAGGCACATGTCTTGAGTGAGGATGTGGTAGAAGGGCTTGATGTTTCAATCCTTCAGACATATGTTTTAGAAAGAATTTTTGATATTCAGGATCCCAAGACCGATAAGCGTATTGAATTTGTTGGTGGAATTCGTGGATTAAAGGAATTGGAAAACAGAGTGGATGCCGGAGCTGCGTGTGCTTTTTCCATGTATCCGACTTCCATTGCCGAACTGTTTGCAGTAGCGGATGAGCATCGTCTGATGCCGCCCAAATCAACATGGTTTGAGCCAAAGCTTAGAAGCGGATTATTTATACATGACATAACAAGAGGAGAAAAGCAATATGACGAATAAATTATACAAATTAATGGATTGGGCAGCGATTGAAGGAATTGTTTATTCCGAAGAAGATCAGCCGCAAAATATCCTTGGTGTTCATCCGGTGACCGGTGGTAATCTGGTACAGATGTTTTATCCGGAAGCGATAGAAGCTACTTTACATACCAAAAACAAAGAATATGTGATGGAAATGGCGGATGATGCCGGATTTTTTGCTGTATTAATTCCAAAGACCGTATCTTTGGAAAAATATAGTTTTTCCGTAAAATTAGAAGATGGATCAACAGATATCTTTTATGATTCTTATGCTTATGAGCCGGTTATCTCCAAAAAGGATACGGAAAAATTCAATGCCGGTATTCATTATGAAATATATCATTTGTTAGGTGCGCATCCTTATGTGATTGATGGTGTGAATGGAGTTTTATTTGCCGTGTGGGCTCCCAATGCCATGCGTGTCAGTGTGGTCGGTGATTTTAACCACTGGGACGGACGCATTCATCAGATGCGTCGTTTATGGGATTCCGGTATTTTTGAATTGTTTATTCCGAAAGCCAATATTGGGGATAATTACAAATTTGAAATTAAAGCAAAAGGCGGTCTGACCTTTTTAAAAGCAGATCCCTACGCTGTTTTAAGTCAGAAACGTCCGGACAATGCATCTGTTGTCTATGATTTAACAGGCTTTTCATGGACGGATGACGAATGGATTTCCAATCGTAAAAAGTCCGATATTCATAAAAAGCCGATGAGTGTTTTAGAAATTCATCTTGGTTCCTTTGCAAAACCGGATGACGGAAGAGATTTTTACAATTATCGTGAACTGGCTGAAAAAGTTGCCAAATATGCAAAAGAAACCGGATATACGCATGTGGAACTGATGCCGGTTATGGAGCATCCGTTTGATGGTTCCTGGGGATATCAGGTAATCGGCTATTATGCACCGACATCCCGCTATGGCAAACCGGAAGATTTCCAGTATTTTGTGAATTATCTCCACAAAGAAGGCATTGGTGTGATTTTAGACTGGGTTCCGGCTCATTTTCCGCGTGATACACATGGTCTTTGCGGTTTTGACGGAACACATTTGTATGAACCGACAGACAGAAGAAGAGCAGAGCACCCGCACTGGGGAACATTAATTTTCGATTACGGCAGACCGGAAGTAAAAAACTATCTGATTGCCAATGCTTTATATTGGATAAAAGAGTATCATGCTGACGGAATTCGTATGGATGCAGTCGCTTCCATGTTATATCTGGATTACGGAAGAAATGACGGTGACTGGATCCCGAATATGTACGGCGGAAAAGAAAATTTAGAGGCAGTGGAGTTTTTAAAACATCTAAACAGTGTTGTCAAGAAAGAGGATTCTTCTGTTTTGATGATTGCAGAAGAATCTACTGCATGGCCGAATGTGACGGGAGATGTCAAGTCAGAGAGTCTTGGTTTTGATTATAAATGGAACATGGGCTGGATGAATGATTTCTTAGATTATATCAAGTGCGATCCCCTGTTTCGTGCAGGTCGTCACGGTGAGCTGACATTCAGCATGATTTATGCTTATAGTGAAAGATTTATTCTTTCCCTTTCTCATGATGAAGTTGTACATGGTAAGGCATCTCTGATTGGGAAAATGCCCGGCGATATTCCGGAAAAATTTGCCAATTTAAGAGCATCCTATGGATATATGATGATGCATCCCGGCAAAAAGCTGTTATTTATGGGGCAGGATCTGGCTGAATTTGATGAATGGAATGAGGAACGAAGCGTAGAATGGGATCTCTTAAAATACGATGACCATAAAAACATGCATCAGTATGTGACAGAATTAAACGAGTTTTACACATCACATCCGGCTTTGTATGAGCTTGATGAATCATCGGACGGATTTGAATGGATTAACAATATATCCGGCAATGAAAATACACTGGTCTTTTTAAGAAAAACAAAAAATGTAAAAGATATGCTGGTTGTTGTATGTAATTTCTCAGGTGTAGACCGGAAAGACTACAAGATTGGTGTTCCTTATCCCGGCAAATACAAAGAAATCTTTAATTCCGATTTGAAAAAATATGGTGGAAACGGTTATACCAATGCGAAGGCCATAAGCAGTGATCTGGATGAATGTGATGAAAGAGAAGAATCCATTAAGATTATCTCGCCTGCTTTTAGTGTTGTGGCATTTTCCTATATTCCTTTTACGGAAAAAGAAAAAATGGCAATTGAAGAAAAACGTGCCATTGCAAAACAAAAACGTGAAGAATCCCGAAAGCTTCAGGAGCTGATTGCACAGGAGGATGAGATAAAAGAGGCTGCCATTGCCGCAAGAGCTGTTGCACAGGAAGCAGAACTCATAGCAAAGGATGCATTAAAAAAATCCATGGATGCAGCACAAAAAGCACAGGACTTAGAAAAAAGAGCAAAAGATATGGAGAATAAGCGTAAAAAGTTTGAGGAGGAAATGATTTAATATGTTTCCCACAATGAGCGTTTCGATTGATGATCTGACAACTACAAATTTTGAAGAACTGACACCGGAAGAGGTAGAAGAAAAAGTCAATATTTTCAAAGCTTATATGGAACAGCTCCCCCAGAAAGCATTAAATCTGGGGGTGCGCATCCTTCTTGCTTTATTGTTTTTAGCTATCGGTATGTGGATTATCAAAATGATCCGCAAGATAGTGAAGCATTCCATGACAAAAGCAAAAGTAGACACGGGTGTGATTCAGTTTACCGATTCCTTTATCAAGGTTTGTTTATATGTCATTTTATTGTTTATGATTGCCGGCAGTTTCGGACTGGATGCCGCAAGCGTTGTTGCTGTTGTCGGCTCTGCGGGAGTGGCAATCGGTCTGGCGCTTCAGGGGAGTTTGTCAAATTTTGCGGGCGGTATTTTGATTTTGATTTTAAAACCGTTTCGTGTGGGCGATTATATTAAAGAAGATTCTAAGGGAAATGAAGGAAATGTTACCGAAATTCAGATGTTTTATACAAAGCTTCTGACGGTAGACGGTCGTACGGTCGTATTGCCAAACGGTACCCTTGCCAATACCAGTTTGGTCAATTATACAACAGCACAGTTTCGCAGATTAGATGTTACGGTTGGTATTTCCTATGATGCGGATATCCCGACAGCCAGAAAGGCATTATATGATTATGTATATGCCAACGAATTGGTTATCAAAGATCGTGATATCATTATTTCAGTTGATGAATTAGCAGAAAGCTCCATCAATCTTTCTGTTAAATGTTTTGTCAAAACCGAAGATTATTGGACTTTGCGGGCTCAGATACTCGAGGGGTTAAAAGGTGCACTGGATGAAGCCGGAGTCCTGATTCCTTTTCCGCAGTTGGATTTACACATTGTTTCCAATGAAAAATCATAAAGCGGTTGCATTCTTTAAAATCTTTGTATATAATGGACTTTGGTCTGAATATTATATATTTTGATTGCTTCCTTAGCACAGTCGGTAGTGCGTCTCACTCGTAATGAGAAGGTCGTCGGTTCGAGTCCGATAGGGAGCTTTAT
>JAEDFR010000142.1 GCA_016297945.1 Lachnospiraceae bacterium
TTTCATTTTTTCTTTGTATTCTTTTTTGCTTAATGCGGCGTCTTCTTTGGAAATTGCACCTTCCGCAACAGCTAAAATGGTAAACTTACTACCATTTTGATGACGTCTTTCAATCGCTTCAATAACTTTATCAATATCATAAGGGATCTCGGGAATCAGGATGATATCAGCACCGCCTGCCATACCGGCATTTAAGGTAAGCCATCCAACCTTGTGTCCCATTACTTCAACAATAAATACTCGTCCATGGGAAGCCGCAGTTGTATGGATGCAGTCAATCGCATCGGTCGCAACATTTACGGCACTCTGGAAACCAAAGGTCATGTCCGTTCCATATAAGTCATTATCAATTGTTTTAGGTAGTGTAACAATATTTAAACCTTCTTCTCTTAAAAGATTTGCAGTCTTATGTGTTCCGTTACCGCCTAAAACAACCAGGCAATCCAGACGAAGCTTATAATAGTTTTGCTTCATTGCCTCAACTTTATCCAGACCGTTTTCATCGGGATCTTTTATTGTCTTAAAAGGAGTACGACTGCTTCCTAAAATCGTTCCGCCCTTTGTCAGGATACCGGAAAAATCTTTGCTGGTAAGCATTGTAAAATTACCATAAATCAATCCTTTGTAACCGTCTATAAAGCCATAAATCTCAACATCCTCTTTGGAATTTGTGACACTTTTTACAACACCTCTCATAGCAGCATTTAAAGCCTGACAGTCTCCACCGCTGGTCAGCATACCAATTCTCTTCATATTACGTCCTCCTTTTTCCGTCTTTTGATTATTTTGGATCCGGATGATCCAAAGTCTTTTTTCTAAAATATTTTATCATCTCTGAATGTAAATTTCAAACTCTAGTGTAATGATTTCTTGGCGATTTCTCAAGAATTTGTTAAAATGATGCAATAATAATCATTTTTTGAAAAGGAAATTTTACACTACCAATATGACAAAAGAAAGAATCATCCATTATCAAATACCAAGTGCATATGAAGGTCATAAAATATCCGAATTTTTAAGAAATCAGGGGATTTCAACAAAATCTTTGATTAAATTGAAAAGCGATGTATCCAATGTCTGTCTTAACAACGAACCGGGATTTATCAACCGCATTCTTTCAAAAGATGATTTACTGACGATTTATGTAAGAGAGCAGGAATCCTCCAAAAAAATTCCGCCGGTTGATTTACCTTTATCCATTATTTATGAGGATGAGGATATTCTTATATTAAACAAGCCCTCAAACATGCCCATTCACCCTTCCATGAACAATTATGAAAACACCTTAGGAAATGCCGTCGCCTATTATTTTAAAGAAAAAAAGGAACCTTTTATTTTTCGCTGCATCAACCGCTTAGACCGTGACACTTCGGGATTGACGATTTTAGCAAAGCATTATTTGAGTTGCGGGATTATGTATGATGAGATGGAACAAAGGAGAATTGACAGAACCTATTATGCCATTGTTTTACAGAACACGGTTTGCGATGCTCCTTTTTCCTGTGAACTCGCATCCGAGGGGACAATTGATCTACCTCTTGGAAGAAAACCGGATTCGGCAATCGAACGGACGGTTGATTTAAAAGACGGTGATAAAGCCATCACTCATTACCGTATTCTGGCAACAAGCAATGGCCTTTGTCTTTTAGAATTACATTTAGATACCGGTCGAACCCATCAAATCCGTGTCCATATGCAGGCAATCGGCCATCCGCTTATCGGAGACTTTTTATACAATCCCGAAGATACGCATATGACTCGTCAGGCTCTGCATGCAGGAAAATTGTCCTTTCGACATCCGATTACAAAAGAAGTCCTGTCTTTTATTGCACCCATGCCGGAGGACATGAAATCATTTTTTCCTGCTTTTTCTCTCTAAAAACTATAAATCCAATTGCCGTATGCAATTTGTAATCCCCTTTTCGGGAACACAAATCCGAAAAGGAGATTTTGTAATGCAAACAAATAATTACTCAACCGCTTTCTTACGAATCATTTGCCAAGAGATTATTAAAAACACGGCAAGCACCGCTAATCCAATCACAATCCATACCGGTTTAGGAACTCCCATAACAGCCATCACCATTCTAAATAGCACTTCCTGTATGCCGTTTTCAGGACCTTCTTTTATAATATCATGGACATATCCGGGAGCCATACAGCCAACCATCCAAAGAGCCCAGATAATCCAGAATCCCTTTGTATTGCCGTATTTTAGTAACAATGATCCCAAAAACATCCGAAGGATCGGTGCACAAATGACAACACAAAGCAAAACTATCATAAGAACATTGGAAGAAAACAATTCCTCATAGACAAATTGTCTGTAAAAAGGGATTTTCAGTATTGCAAGCTCAATATAATACAGAACAAAAATTGCAAGCATACTGATTCCGATAAAAGCATAGGAAGAAAACAATTCCTGTAAAAAGAATTTTTTTCTTGTCATACCGAAACCAATGAATTTATTAAAGTTGGTATTTATCTCACTCATTCCCCAAAATACATAGACCGCAAAGAATAAAATCAACGACATCAAAGTCCCTACAACTGCAACTGTATATTCATCGTCTTTTACAATACCCGCATTGTATAAAATGCTCATAACCAGCAAAATTACAGAGCCGAATGCAAACCCGATTAACGTGGTTAAAAGATATATGTTTAACGTGTTTTTTCTCAATTGAATTCCCTGTATTAACATATCATCATCTCCTGTCAAAAATCTATCTGACCGAATATTTTTTCAGTCTTATTGTATGGAACACAATACCAAATAACAGTACAGCGACAGCAATGAAAAAGGATGTCGAAAAAATTCCATCTGATACGGATCCTATCTTTTGTGCAATGATACCGGCACTTTCTGCCGTCTTTGTAAAAGCAAGCGTTCCAATTCCTATTCCGGTCGCCATGAGACATCCGAATACTACCCCAATCCATTGATTTGTATCCCTGATAACCATAATTACGGAATTAAGTCCCAACATCATCATAAATGTAGAAATCTGGGTAATAAACAATTTTATTGTCAGCATTTCCGGATAAAGAATGGCACAAACCAAAGCATAGATACCGATAGAAATCATTAATAATAAAAACCATCTGATCCAAATGGCAATGCTGACACTCTTTCTGGTGCAACCCATTCCGATGTAAGTCGGGATACTGTTTGAAATATCCTGCATCGACAGCATATAAATCATAATTGCCTGACTCCAGATTAACAACATACCAAGATTAATAAATGTACCGCCACAAAAAATTCTGAAATAGATAAAAAAGAACGCTACCATCATCAATGATCTCAGGTATACAGAAGCGGTACTTCTAAAGTCTGCCTTCATAATACGAAACACCTTACTCATAGCTCTCCTCCTTGCCGCAAAGGGCAACAAATACATCCTGCAAAGACAGCGGACGAATATCCACATCGCGTCCTTTTGTATCCGGTTCTTCACCCGGATTCAGCAAAACTGTCACGCCTTTACTGCGTCCGAGTTTTTCCACATGATGCACCTTTTTACCATCACATACAGCATCTACATCTTCTTCTTTTCCACTGATATGAATGGTTCTTTCCAATAAGGAATCCGTTTCTTCTTTTAACAAAGCTTTGCCCTCATGAATGAAAATAACTTCTTCAAAGACATTAGCCGCTTCTTCGATAATATGTGTAGAGATAACGAAGGTTCTTTCTCCTTTTGCATATTCATCCAAAAGTACCTTATAAAAATACTCTCTGGCAACCACATCCAATCCGGTTACAGGCTCATCTAAAAAAGTAAATCTTGCACCGCTTGCCAAAGCCACAATAATGGTAACCATGGACTGCATACCTTTTGACAATTTGTTCATGCGCATCTTGCGGTCTAAACCAAATTCATTTATCAATTCATCTGCAAGCTCTGCATTCCAGTTTGGATATAATATTGATGCAATTCTTAAATACTCGCAAACCTTACTGGTATTCCGACTGTCGGTTGCAGTTGTTGCGATTTCTCTTGAGAAACAGATGTCTTTTAATGCTTCATCATTTTCCCAAACCTTTTTTCCATCCAGAAGAACTTCTCCGTCTGTTGCTGCATTTTGTGCACTTGCAATGGACAATAACGTTGTTTTACCGGCTCCGTTTCTCCCAATCAAGCCATAGATTTTTCCATCCTCCAGTTCCAAGCTTAATTGATTTAATGCAACTTTCTTACCATATACCTTACTAACCTGATTTATTGTTAAACTCATTTATTTATCCTCCTTTTCAATCATACGAATCAATTCCGCCTTATCAATTCCAAGTCCCTCCGCTTCCTGCAAGAGGCTCTTGATATATTTATCATAAAACTCTGCTTTTCTACTTTCCCTGATTGCCGCTTTGGCACCACTGCTTACAAACATTCCAACACCCCTCTTTTTATATAAAATTCCATTGTCAACTAAAAGATTAATTCCCTTGGCAGCAGTTGCCGGATTAATGGTATAAAGCTTTGCCAGCTCATTGGTACTTGGCACCCGCTCTTCTTCCATTATGACATCGCGCAAAATATCATTTTCAATCATCTCGGCAATCTGTATATAAATCGATTTTTCCTGATTTAATATTTCTTTCAACGAAAATCTCCTTTCTTTTGTTTATCAGTTCATTACTTATGTAACTAACCATAGCACCGATGAACTACTGTGTCAATATGTTTTTATAAATTTTTTAAACTATTTTCGGATTTGTGTTTCCTCTATATTTGTGCTGAAAGTGCGATATATGGGGTTTTTGACCTTAGATGCAGACTT